>JAYZXG010000001.1:0-4408 GCA_036141435.1 Pseudomonadota bacterium
CGCGTTTCTTGATTGATCTGGAGTATGCAAACAGCACACAATCACCGGCGGTTGGACGGGACAATGAACATGCAGAACTTCCTGCAGGGGCGCGCGCGCGGGTTTTATCGGCGGGACCACCGGAAACCGGACGGTCGGACCCTGTCTATTTACGGCTATACGCCCCACGACGCGGTGGCCGGGCCGGAGTTCGAGGATCCGGTCTCGGCGCGGTCCGAGATGCGGTTTCATCCGCTGCGCCAGGAATGGACCCTGTTCGCGCCGCACCGCCAGGCGCGGACCTTTAAGCCCTCCAAGGCGGCCAATCCGCTGGCGCCGGCCCGTCCCGGAGCACCGGTCACCGAGATCCCGTTCGCTGATTTTGAACTGGCCGTTTTCGGCAATCGTTTTCCCAGCCTCCATCCCGAGGCGCCGCAACCGCCCGACGCGCCGTGGGTGAGCCGACCGGCAATCGGTGACGCAGAGGTCATTGTCTTTTCGCCCGAGGATGAAGGCAGTCTGGCGACCCTGGGCCAGGCGCGGCGTGTGCTGTTGGTCGAGGCGATCATCGACCGTTATCAGCAACATTTCGATGCGGGAGCGGCCTATGTACTGCCGTTCGAAAACCGCGGCGAGGCCGTGGGCGTGACGCTGCATCATCCGCATGGCCAGATCTATGCGTTCCCGGAGGTGCCGGGGCCGCAGGCGCGCGCCGAGGCCGGGTTTGCCGGCGGGTATGATCTGGAGGCGGACCGGATGAGCTGGGGGGAGGCCTTCACCGTCGCGGACGCGGGCGGACTGACGGCGCACTGTCCACCCTGGTCCCGCTTTCCCTATGAGGTCTGGATTACCCCGCGATCACGCGCGGCAGGTCCCTGGCTGTTCTCGGCAGAAGAGGTCGAGGGACTGGCCAGCCTGCTCGGAGATGTCGTGGTGCGTTACGACCGGCTCTTCGGTGAGCCGATGCCCTATATGATGAGTTTCCATGCCGCGCCTGCCGAGACCTGCGGCAAATACCAGTTCTCCGTCCAGTTCTACCCGCTGATGCGCTCGGCGGGGCGCCTGAAATACCTCGCGGGTGTCGAGCAATCGACGGGCGTCTTCACGGTCGACGTCGATCCCGAGGCCGCTGCCGCCGCCCTGAGAGAGGCCGTCTGATGGCGAAGAGCTGGACACCCGGGCGCGTCAATCTGATTGGCGAATGGGTCGATTTCAACGGTGGCTGGGTCCTGCCGGCCGCACTGCCCCTGGGTGTGGCGATTGAGGTCACGCAGATCGGCGGCACGCGCGATATTGTTGGATCCGCCCAGTTCGAGGGGCTGGCCGAAGCCGAGCTGGATGCCCGGGCGAGTGGTCACTGGGCCGATTATGTTTTTGGCGCCTTGCAGTGCGCGCGCCGCAAAGGCTGGCTGACGGGTGGGGCGCGGGCCGAGCTGTCCAGCGACATTCCTGCAGGCGCGGGCGTTTCATCCTCTGCTGCCGTGACCCTCGGCGTATTGCGTGCGCTGGCGCCGGCAGACACGGACGCCACTGAGCTGGCGGTCCTGGCCCGCGAGATCGAGAACCGCTTTATCGGCGTGCCGTGCGGCATCATGGACCAGATGGCCGTCGCCCATACCCGTCCGGGAGAAGCCCTGGCGCTGGATACCCGCACCCTGTCCTTCCAGACGATTGACCTGCCATCCGGGTGGCGGTTCGCAGTCCTGCACTCCGGTGTACAACGCAAACTGGCCGACGGGCGCTACAAGACGCGGCGAACGGCGTGTCTGGAGGCCGCGGACCAGCTGGAGCAGGAATGGCTGTGTGATGCCACCGACCTGTCCGCGCTCGGGCCGGAGCACCAGGCCATTGCCCGTCACGTCACCAGCGAGAACCGGCGTGCGCTTGAAGCGATCCGGGCCCTCGAGGCGGGAGAGGCCGAGACGTTCGGGCGTCTGATGACCGCTTCGCACATCTCGCTGCGCGATGATTTCGACGTCTCCACCCCCGAAATTGACCGGCTGGTGGCGGATTTTCTGGCGCATGGGGCACCGGGCGCACGCATCACCGGGGCCGGCTTTGGCGGCTGCATCGTGGTGCTCAAGCCGGCAGGGGCCGGGCAGGACTGGGTCCAGCCCGTGCTGGACAAACACCCGGCGGCCCGCCTGGTCTGCGAGATAGGGAGTTGAGCATGAAAATCCTGGTGCTGGGTGGGGCGGGCTATATCGGCTCCCATGTCTGCAAGGCGATTGCCGCCCGGGGCGACACCCCGGTTGTATTTGACAACCTGTCCGCCGGGCATCGGGATTTCGTGCGCTGGGGACCGCTCGTCGAGGGCGATATCCGTGACGGTGACGCGCTGGACCACGCCTTTGCCGCCCATCAACCGGATGCCGTAATGCATTTTGCTGCCTCCATCGAGGTCGGCATCGGCGAACGAGAACCCCTGGCCTTCTGGGACAACAATGTTGCCGGCTCGCTCAGCGTCTTCGCCGCCATGCAGCGCCATGGGTGCAGGGTGATTGTCTTCTCCTCGACCTGCGCCGTCTATGGCCAGCCGGAGATTGTCCCGATCACCGAGGCCGAGAGCCGCAAGCCCGGCAATGTGTACGGCCGCACCAAGCTCGCCGTGGAAACGGCGCTGGACGATCTCAGCCGAACCGGGGCCCTGCGGTATGCGGCACTGCGCTATTTCAATGCTGCGGGAGCCAGTCCGAGCGCTGAAATCGGCGAGAAACACGACCCTGAAACCCATCTCATTCCAAACGCGCTGAAGGCGGCGGCCGGTTTGCTGCCGGAATTCACCCTGTTCGGAGATGATTATCCGACCGCTGACGGAACCTGTGTGCGCGATTTCATCCATGTCGATGATCTGGCGATCGGACATCTCGCCGCCGTCGACCGGCTCGCCTCCGGTGCAGAGAGTTTTGCCTGTAACCTGGGCACGGGTGAGGGCATTTCCGTCAAGCAGGTGATTGATGCCGTCGAGAAAGTGACGGGTCTTCCCGTTCCGCTGAAACTGCACCCCCGTCGTGAAGGGGATGCGGCCATCCTCTCGTCCAATACGCAGCGCGCCCGCGACCTGCTGGCTTTCAATCCGGAACGTTCCGACATCGAAACGATCGTCGCCGATGCCTGGCGTTTCCACCGCAAGGACTGGTCCCTGTGAGCGCGCGCATCCTCGGCGACACGCTGTCCTTGATCATTGATCAGGGCGAGGACGGGCTTGCCCACCTGACCTGGTTCGGTCCGCAGGCCGACGAGGAGATGGCCGCTGCGCCGGCCTTTCAGCGCCTGCCCGCCAGTCCGGATATTGCGGTGGGGCCGACCCTGCTGCCTGAACACGGGCGGGGTTTTCATGGCATCAGCCAGGTGGAAGGTCATTGCACGGCGACGCACCGCCGGATCCGCCTCGCTCAGCCCGAACTGATTGAACAGGACGGGCAGATCCTTCTGACGGCGGAGGATGAAGCCCTCGGCCTGACGGTTCGAACGCGGCTGTATTTTGATGGCGATGTTCTCATTCAGGAGGGCTCGGTCAGCAATACGGGAGCGCACACCCTGTCCCTGCAGCGTGCCGCGAGCCTGCTGCTTCCGGCGCCGGACTGGGCGAGCGAGGTGCGCACACATGCGGGGGCCTGGGGGCGCGAGGGTCATCCGGTCACGCATCGCTGGACGGCGGGGCGGATCGAGCAATCGGGGCGCAGCGGGCGTCCCGGATTTGACGGCGGACCCACGCTCAGCCTGACCGAGACGAATGCCGATGTTGCGCACGGGCGCTGGCTGACCGTGCATCTGGCCTGGAGCGGTCCGTTCCGGCTGGCCGCAGAGCGGGCGACGGATGGCAGCGGACAGGTTCTCGCCGAACGCCTGTTCCTGCCCGGAGAGGCATGTTTTCGCAGCGGCGAGACGCTGGAACTGCCGGCTGCGCTGATGACCCGGTCCGCCGATGGGTCGAACGGGATCAGTACGCGCCTGCACGCGCGCCAGAGACGACAGGGCCGGTCGTTGCGGCGGCCGGTGCATTTCAACACCTGGGAAGCACGCTATTTCAGTGTCGCGGAGGCCGATTGCATCGCCCTGGCCAAGGGGGCTGCAGCGCTTGGAGCGGAGCGTTTCGTGCTGGATGATGGCTGGTTCAAGGGGCGGCGCAATGACCAGACCAGCCTTGGTGACTGGACTGTCGATGCGGACCTCTTTCCCAACGGGCTGACCCCGTTGATCAATGCGGTGCATGCCGAGGGCATGGAGTTTGGCCTGTGGCTGGAACCGGAAATGGTCAGCCCGGACAGTGATCTTTATCGCGCGCATCCTGATTGGGTGCTGGGATGGCCGGAGACGGATCTGGCAACCGGGCGCAACCAGCTGGTCCTGGACCTGGCGCTGGAACCGGTTCGCGAGCACCTCTTCACGGTCATCTCGGACCTCCTGGATCGTTATGCCATCTCCT
>JAYZXG010000002.1:0-7431 GCA_036141435.1 Pseudomonadota bacterium
TGCCCGAGGGGCGCCGACTGGTCTTCTTTCCAGGCTCGACGATCGGCAATTTTGAACCGGCAGAGGCGCGAGCGGTACTGGCGGGCTTCCGGCGGGGCATGCGCGAGGGTGATGCTGTCCTGATCGGCGCTGACCGGGTCAAGGACGAACAAATCCTGGTCGATGCCTATGATGATGCCAAGGGCGTGACAGCAGCCTTCAATCTCAACCTGCTCAAGCGGATCCAGGGCGAGCTGGGTGCCAGGCTTCAGGTCAATGACTTCAGCCATAAATCCATCTGGAACCGGGATCTCGAACGCATCGAGATGCATCTGGTTGCGGAACGCGAAACCACGATCGAACTCGACGGTCAGCACTATGTGTTCAAGCCAGGCGAAAGCCTGCACACGGAGAACTCCCACAAGTTCACCCCGGAGAGTTTTGCACGCCTGGCCAAGGATGCCGGATACCAGCTCGTCAAGCACTGGTCGGACCCTGCTGAACTCTTCTCGCTGTACTGGCTCGAACCCAAGTGGGAAGCGTGATATAGAGGTCTTTGTTGTATTGGTGGTCAGAAAGGACAACCGCCCTGTCTATGGAATCAATCCGCCAGGTTGATGGTGAAACGGCCGCGGCCGTTCGCGTAACTGGCGAAGAAGGACCCGTCGAAGAGCTGGAAACGCTCATTCTCGACAGTTTGGAAGACGACAAAGCCGAAGACATCGTATCGATCGACCTTCGTGGAAAATCGTCCGTCACCGACATCATGATCATCGCTTCGGGACGTTCAGCGCGCCATGTCAACGCGCTGGCCGATCACCTGTTGCGTGGTATCAAGGATGCCGGTCGCAGCGATGCCCGTGTCGAAGGCATGCAGTCCTGCGACTGGGTTCTGATCGATGTCGGCGACATTGTCGTGCATCTCTTCCGTCCTGAAGTTCGCAGCTTCTACAATCTCGAGAAGATGTGGTCTGTCGAGCCTGACGAAACGGCTTCCTAGGTGAAGCTGACGATCGCGGCGCTGGGGCGGCTCAAGGCCGGTCCCGAGCGCGAGCTGGTTGATGATTATCTCAAACGCGCCAGCCAGACCGGACGCCCGCTCGGGCTTGGACCGGCTGGCGAGGTCGAGATTGATAACCGCAGTCTTAAAACCAAAACCGCCGAGAGCCGGGCCTTGTCCCAGGCATTGCCGGACGGCGCGCGCATCATCCTGCTGGACGAGCGCGGCAAGACGCTGACATCGCCTCAACTGGCCCGGCAATTGGCCGGCTGGCGCGATGAAGGCGTCAGAGAGACCGTGTTTTGCATCGGCGGCGCGGACGGGCATGACCGAGGCGAGCTGCCCCAGCCGGACCTGGTCTTGTCCTTCGGAAGCCTGGTCTGGCCCCACATGCTGGTCCGCGTGATGATCGCGGAACAAATCTACCGGGCCGCCTCAATTCTGTCCGGATCGCCCTATCATCGTGATTGAGCGTTAACCTCGCCATCGTTAGCCTGCCCAGATGATTTCCTACCTGCTCGCATCCCTGCTGGTGATCAGCCAGCCGCCTGCCGGGGCTCCGCCTGATGAGGCGGAGGCCGAACGGCTGGAGGCCGAGCAGGAGCAAAGCGCCGCAGAGGCGGCCATCGCGCGGCAGCAGGCAGAGGCCATTGCGCGCGAGATCGCGGCCCTGCAACAGCAACTCGTGGAGTTGGGGCGCCGGGTCGATGCGAGTGAGACGGCCGCCCTGCAGTCGGAAGGCGAGCTGGCACGGCTCAATGCCGAGGAAGCGGCGATCCTGCAGCGCCTGGAGGATAATCGCGAAACCCTGATCGACGTGCTCGCGGCGATCCAGCGGATCGAGTCCCAGACCCCGCCCGCCTTGATGGCATCACCCGACGATGCGGCGGAGGCCGCACGGGCCGCGAGCCTGATGTCGAAACTCGCCCCTGCGCTGCGCGAGCGTGCGGCCCAGCTGGCGACGCAGCTGGAAGCCCTGCGGGACGTCCGTGCGTCGATCGAGACCGAGCAGGACAATCTGGCCAGCGCGGAAGATTCCCTGACCGCCCAGCGGCTGGAGCTGCAGGTGATGATCGCGGAACGACGCGCGCTCGAGGCGCGTCGGCGCGACGAGGCGGAAGAATTGCTCACCGTGTCGAGCCGCGCCGGTCAGCGCGCGGAATCGATCCGATCACTTCTCGGTGAGATCGCACGCATGTCGGATGTTGTTCCCAGCATCAGCCCCCGCCGGCGGCTGGTCGATGCCGATGTGCCAACACCGCGGCTGCGCCCCGTACGGGGGCTGACGGACGCCCAGGCACCGCTTGTCCCGCTGCAGACGCTGCGTTTTGCCGATGCCCGGGGGCGCCTGCGGCAGCCTGCCACCGGCGCGATCGCGCGTGGTTTCGGGGATGTGACCGAAGATGGCACACGATCTGAAGGAATTTTCATTCGAACACGCAATGGAGCACAGGTAGTGTCTCCTTTCGATGCTCAGGTCGAGTTCGCCGGACCGTTCAACACCTACGGCGGTCTCTTGATACTGAATGTTGGTGATGACTACTATATTGTGCTGGCAGGGATGGCCGTAACCTATGCCAGCGCGGGGCAAAGCGTGCTGGCGGGTGAACCAGTGGGCGCAATGCCTCAAAACGGCCAAACGGCACCAGAATTGTATCTGGAGCTGAGAAGGAACGGAAATGCCATCGACCCGGGGCCCTGGCTTCGATCGTCTCGCTAACCGTTTCACGAGTTACGCGGAAAGGACGCGCTGACATATGCGGATCAATATCCTCGCTTCGGTTTCAGCCTTCGCACTGGGAGCCTTTGCTCTGGCGGTATCGGCAGAGGGCAGTCAGGAAGACCGGACAGAGACGTTCCGCCAGCTTGAGCTTTTTGGTGATGTGCTGACGCGTATCGAAGCCGATTATGTGTCCGACACCGAGCAGGCTGCCCTGATCGAGGCCGCGATCGAGGGCATGCTGGACTCGCTGGATCCGCATTCCAGCTATCATAATCCCGAGAGCTACCAGGACCTTCAGGTGACCACCCGCGGCGAATACGGCGGTCTGGGCATGGAAGTCGTCAGCCGCGACGACTACATCACCGTCGTCTCGCCGATCAGCGATACACCGGCCGAGCGCGCAGGCCTTCGCACCAATGACCGCATCATCGCCGTCGATGGCGAGGATATCCGCGGTGCGTCGGTCACCGATGCCGTGGAGCTGATGCGCGGTGCGGTGGGCGATCCGGTCACCATCACCATTTCCCGCGGCGACGACGTCCCGTTCGATGTCACCCTCGTCCGCGACACCATTCCGCTGCGTACTGTGGCGTCCCGCATCGAAGAGGGCCTGCCCTATCTGCGCATCTCCGGTTTCAACGAGCGCACGACCGAAATGCTGTTGGAGCAGCTGGTGGAACTGGAACAGGAAAATGGCGGTCCCCTTCCGGGCCTGATCCTTGATCTGCGCTTCAATCCGGGCGGTCTGCTCGACCAGGCGATCGGTGTGACCGACGCCTTCCTGGATGGTGGTGAAGTGGTATCCACGCGGACGCGCGATCCGCGCGACACCCAGCGCTATAATGCACGTCCGGGCGATCGTCTCGATGGCGCACCGCTGGTCATCCTGATCAATGAGGGGTCTGCCAGTGCCGCGGAAATCGTGGCCGGTGCCCTGCAGGACCGTGAGCGAGCGCAACTGGTCGGCATGACCAGTTTTGGCAAGGGGTCTGTCCAGACGATCATTCCGTTGCGTGGCGGCCGTGATGGCGCGCTGCGCCTGACGACCGGCCGGTACTACACGCCGGCAGGTCGCTCGATCCAGGCGACGGGTATTATTCCGGACACCCAGATCAGTTCCTTCACCCTCGAAGTCGAGGAAGAGCTCGATATCTCCACCGAGGCGGATCTCAATGGTGCGCTGGAGAATGAGAGCGGCGCAGAGCGTCTCGAACAGGACGTTGCCGCCGTTGAGCATCCGCCGGAAGACTGGGATGAAAACGAGGACTATCAGCTGCATCGGGCACGCGAAATCCTGCGCGCGTCCATGGAGCGTCAGCAGGCGGCCCTGCAATAGTCTGAACTCGGTCGAAACACGTACATAGCGTTAACGCTTTCTGCACGGGCGCACGCCAATCTGGAGCCGAGGATCTGTGCCTGCCTGTCAGGCCAGCCATCTGATGCCGAAGAGACGGATCATGACTGCTGCCGCTGCTGCCCTGCGCCACGCCGCTCCATTGCTGAATATTCGCGCGCCGATCTTTGCCGGTCTGGGCGCTGCAGGCTTGTTCGCACTGGTGGTGCTGGTTGTCGCGATTTTCGGGGACGGCCAGTTCGACGCGCCAAGCTCCACCGGCCGGGTCGGTCCTGTGCCGCAATCCAGCCTGGTTGCAGCCAGCACGCCGGCCGAGACCAATTCCAACCCGATTACCTTCACCACGCCCGACGAGAGTGACGAAGTCAGTCTGTCCGGGGTCAATGAAGGCTTCGAGGCCGCGCAGGCCCCCACGCAGGGCTCTGATCCCGCAGCCGCGGAAGCAAGCCAGGTCGCTGCCGTGACGGCGGAGGCCAGCAATCCGAACGCCCTGCCACCGGCTCCCATCGCCGGATTGACCGAACCCGGTCCGGGTGGACCGCTGCCGGTCATCGGCGCCGGCAATCAGCGCCCGTCCCGCGCCTATGCCCGGCCGTTCCATGGCGATCCGAACACGCCGATGATCGGTATTGTCGTTGGCGGCATGGGCGTGAATCCCAGTGTGACCAACGCGGCCATCGACACGCTTCCGCCAGAGGTCGCGCTGTCCTTCTCTCCCTATGTCGCCGATCTCCAGGCATGGATTGATCGCGCCCGCGCCGCAGGCCACGAAGTCCTGATCGAGGCGCCGATGGAGCCGTTCGATTATCCCAACAGTGATACCGGGCCCTATACGCTCCTCGCCGACGGGCCGGCCGAAGAGAATGAACGCCGCCTGATGTGGATCCTGAGCCGGACGACCGGCTATTTTGGTGTCGCAAACTATCAGGGCACGCGATTTTCGACGTCTCGCCCGGCCGTGGAAACCCTCATGCAGTCACTCGAGCGACGCGGTCTGGCCTATCTGCATGACGGTGTCGGCCGGCGCAGCCTGATGGATACCGTCGGCACCTCGACCAATATCGAATACGCCATCGCTGACCGCATTCTGGATGAAGAGCTGAGCCCGACGATCATTGACCAGCGCCTGTTGGCACTGGAAGCGCTGGCGATCCAGAACGGCGCCGCCCTGGGCAGTGGTTTTGCCTATCCGGTGACGGTTGAACAGGTCGAGGCATGGGCCCAGGGCCTGGAGCTGCGCGGCTACCAGCTGGCGCCGCCTTCCGCCATCATGTCCCGCCGCCGGCTCGAGGCCCGCCTGGCCGCGGAGGCGCAGGCCGGAACCGCCACCCATGACGAAGAGGCGCAACATCGCTGGATGGATGACGCCGGAGAAGGCGAGGAGACGGGCTCCGGCTATGATGACGGCGGACACTGACCGTGGCTGACGCGCCCTATCCAAATCACAGACCCAATGTCGGCATCGCCCTGTTCAATGCGCAGGGCCAGGTCTGGATCGGCAAGCGCAATGCCAGCGAACCTCCCTGGCAATGGCAATTGCCTCAGGGCGGTATCGATCCGGGCGAGACGCCGGAAGCGGCCGGCCTGCGCGAGCTTTTCGAGGAAACCGGGGTCCGTGCGGACAAGGTGACGTATCTGGGCACCATCAAGGACTGGATCGCCTATGACTACCCTCCGGAGGTGCGCGATGATCCGCGTTTTGCGCGCAAGCCGCATCTCGGCCAGAAGCAGCGCTGGTTTGCCTATCGGTTCGACGGGACAGCCTCGGATTTCGATCTTGATGCCCATGGCGAGGTCGAATTCTGTGACTGGCGCTGGGGCGATCTGAGCGAATTGCCCGGCCTGATCATTCCCTGGAAAAGGTCCAGCTATGAGGTTGTAATCGCCGCGTTCGAACGCTTTTCAATCGACCCGACACCTGCTGACTGACCCACGCGATCGCGGCGCGATTCGCCTGATGCGCGAAAGTGGCGTTATACTACTCTCCCAGAGGGACATCGGTTTAGGGGAGGGAATTGATGAAACGCCTGCTCATCGCTTCCGCCATTATTGGCGGCTCATTACTGACATCCAATCTGGCTGACGCCCAGGAGAGGCGACCCTTGCGTGCGCTCATGGAGCGTGCCGTCGGCCAGGTCGAGATCCGTGCCGCACTCAACGACTCACAGGTCCAGGACACCTTGCGCACGCAAGTTCGCGGTATCGACACCCGTCAGCTGGAACAGGCCTCGATCCGCTTTGCAGCGCGGGAAAACCCGATCGAAGTCATCGATCTCGATCAGGATATTGCCGCGCCCTCGCGTATTCTCAATGCCAGCCAGGTCGAGGCGCTCGGTGCCCCGCAGCGAGGGCGCCGCGTGACGGCATCGCCCGAGAACCTGGCGCCGGCGATCCGTCGGGCCACGGTGAATACCGACGCCATCCGGCGCGCCACGACCACGCGCCGCCCCGCCACGTCCGGCATGGATCTGAATGCACCGCCAATGCCGACGCTGGACGTCAATGGTTTCGGAGAGGCTGTGCATGCGGCACTGCGGAACTCGACCAATGGCTACACCATGCGCATGCGCCGCGGCGGTAATACGAACTATACCCTGCAATGGAACTGGGCCCAGAATCCGGGTGATGGCAATCGGGGCTGGAACCCGGATCGCGGCATGCACATTGCCTCGATCTCGAAGTTTCTCACGGCGGTCGCCCTGGTCGACCTGCTGGATCGTCGCAATATCGATTTTGACACCCCGATCGCCCAATATCTGCCGGACTACTGGACATTGGGGCCCAATGTCGGGGGCGTGACCTTCCAGGAATTGATGAACCACACGTCCGGATTTTCGACCGGCGGGTCCGAATCCAGCTTCGCCTTCATGCGGCAGCAGGTTGCGGCCGGTTTCCCGGCGAGCCAGTCCGGCGATTACGACTATGAGAACATGAATTTCGGCCTCATGCGGATCCTGATCGCGACCATTGGCGGATATGTCGATGAAGACGCCAATTTCGGTGCCTTCTTCAATAATATGATGTGGGACCTCGTCACCAAGATGGCCTATGTCGACTACATGGAAACGCGTGTGTTCGCTCCGGCCGGGGTGACCGGCGCGTCTCTCGCCAGCTCGGCGTCCACGGCGCATGGCTATACCCGGACGGGCGCGAATGGCCAGGACTGGGGCAACCTGTCCGATTGGGCCGGCGGCGCGGCCTGGCACATGTCTGCGGATGATGTGCTGGATATCGCGAGCTGGTTCCGCCGGTCCGGTGATTCCATCTCCCGCGCGCGCGCCTCCGAGGCGCTGCAGGAAGGATATGGCGTGGACGGGTTCTGGAATACGTCGGTGGGTCGGATCTATCACAAGAATGGAAGCTGGCGCACTGGCG
>JAYZXG010000003.1:0-3138 GCA_036141435.1 Pseudomonadota bacterium
CACCACTCTGCCCAGAAATCCACGAGAACCGGACCGCTGGCATTGAGCACGTCGGTTTCGAAGGAATCATCGCTGACCGCTTTGGTCGCCATGGGCTTACTCCTTTGTTCGGGACGAGTCGCTGGGGACTCTTTCGATGGCGCGTGAGGTAAGGACCCTCGCGCCACTCGTCAAGCCGTCTTGCCCGGCAGGACAGTGTCCAGCAAGCCATCCGGCAGCTCCATGAGGTCAGCTGAATCTGTCCACAACAAGGCACAACGCACTCTTTTACCAGCGTAAATCTCCCTGAGCAGATTGCGGTAAGAGGCCATCTGACCGAGATACACGCGAGCCACATCTTCCACTGCTTTTGGCGGCGGCCGATTGGTTTTGTAATCGATGATCAGAACATCGTGATCCGTCACCAGAAGACGGTCGATCTGGCCGCGCACGATCTGCCCCCCGACAATGCCGGTCAGCGACACTTCGGCCTGGCTGTCCGGACCAAACAGCGCGCCGTATTCGGGATGATCGAGAATGCCCAGCGTCTCCTCGACCAGCACGTCGCGCGTCTTCGCATCCAGGTCTGACTGCGCGCCGGCATAGCGTTCGGCCGCATCGCGCCAGGCCGGGCGCGGCAGGTCGGGCAGGGTCTCCAGCAATTTGTGGATCACCTCACCGCGACGGAAGCGATAGGAGCGGTCTTCGCCCAGCGGGGAATAGATTTCCGGATCGTCTTCGCCGTCCGCCAGCAGGGAGGATGGTGTCGCGCTGGAAAACGCGGCGCCTTCCGCAGGCGCGTCCGTGCGGCACCAGTCGGGCAGCGTGACCGCGTCCGCAGCCTGCGCCGTGTCGTGTGCCGCGGCCACCGGTGCCGGACCATAGCGCCGCGCCGGCTGCGCGTCCTCGGGGTTTTGCTCGAACTCTGCCCAGTCCTCACCCTGCCAGCGCTCCTGCAGCAGCTGGTACCAGCTGTCCGGCGCGATCTCGCCGTCCGCGCCGCGCCCCTGTTTCCAGCCACACACAATCAGGCGGTCCCGCGCCCGGGTCAGCGCGACGTAGAGCAGGCGTTTGTGCTCTGCCAGCCGAAGATCGTCCTGCAGCGTTCGCAGGGCCTGCACATGTTCGGGGTCCTGGTCCTTCTTGCGCGACCAGAAAATCGCGCCGTCCTCACCCGCGAAGATGCGTGTCCCCCGCGCCGTCAGCGGAGAGCGGGTGGTATCGGGCAGGATAATGATCGGGCGTTCCAGACCCTTGGAGGCGTGCACCGTCATGATCTGGACCTGGTCATTGCCACTGTCCTGTTCACGCTTGATGGCGGTCTCGTCCGCCGCGATCCGGGCAATGAACTTGGCCAGGGAGCCGCCCTCATTCTGGTCGAATTCCAAGGCCCGGTTGAGGAATTCCTCCACGGCATCGCGCGCTTCCTCGCTCAACCGGGCAAACAGGCGCACCCAGCGGCTTTCGCCCGTGGCGCTGCGCGCGTTGAGGAAGCCGGCATAAAGTTCGTAAAGACCCATGCCGTCGGCCCGGCTGCGCCAGTCCAGCAGCACCGCCCGGGCTTCGGCAAGCCGCGGGGCTTCGCTGCGCATCAGGGCACGCCAGAGCCAGCCCCGGCGATCACTCCGCCGATCCCGGGACAGGGCGAACAGGTCATCATCCCCGAGCCGGCTGGCCGGGTCACCGGCGGCCTGGAAGAAGGGCGATTTGAGACTTTCGGCCAGTGCCAGGTCGTCATCGGGATTGATCGCAAACCGTCCCAGCGCGAGCAGGTCCTTGATCGCCGTCTGTTCCTTCAGGAGCATCCGGTCCGCACCGGCCACCGGCACGCCGAGCAGCTTGAGGCGACGGATCAGCTCCTCGACAAATCCGCCCGTGCGCTTGGCAACAAGGACCGCGATATCGGCCGGCCGCGCGGCGCGGCGTTCAAATCCACCGGGCGTTTCCTGCCAGACCCCGTCCCCGCGTTGCAACAGGGCATGGATCTCGGCCGCGATCCGCCCAGCCAGGATATCGCGGGAGGAACCGCTGGCCGTCGTGTCGACCGGATCGAAGATCGAGGTTTCTTCCACGATGTCGGGCTTGGGAATGGCCGGCCAGATCTCGACACAACCCGGCGTGCCGGTGCGCGCGGCGCGGTGGCTCTGATATCTGGAGAACGCCCGCCTCGCGCCCTCATCGACGAACTTGGTCTCCGGGGCGGCGTCCGGGGCTGTGAACGCCTGGTCGACAGCCTCGAGGATCTCTTTCGCAGAGCGGAAGGAAACGTCCAGTCCCGGCCGGCGGAAATTCTGTCCGGTTTCAGCCGTCAGCGCCTCGATGCGGTCGCCCTCGCTGACAAAGATCTCGGGGTCGGCGCCCTGGAAGGAATAGATGGACTGCTTCTCGTCACCGACGACGAACAGGGTTCTCTCCTCGCTGCGAGCGCCCTCTCCGGCAAAGAATTCGGCGGTCAGACCGCGCAGCATGTCCCATTGCTGGGGCGAGGTATCCTGCGCCTCGTCCACGAGGGCGTGGGTGAGCACGCCGTCCAGCTTGTAGCCAACCCACCCCGAGAAGGCGTTTTGTGGCTTGAGCAGGTCACCCGCCAGGCGGATGAGATCATCAAAATCCAGCGCACGGCGCTGGCGCATCTCATCGTCCAGCGCATCGAGATAGCCAACCATGAAACGCGTGGCAGAAGCCGAGGCGATCGCCAGCCGGATGGCCCGCATCCGGTCACGGATCGCCAACACGCGCTCGGCTTCCGGCCCGTAGCCACGCTTGTTGCTGCCAAACAGCTCATCCAGCCAGGGGTGCTCCTTCGCAATCGATGCCGTGGTGATATTGGCGGCCAGCTCACCCTTCCCAGTCAGGAAGACAGTGAGATAGGTCTCGATGGCCGCCTGCGGATCAGGGGCGGACAGGGCCCGGCGCAGCTTGGCGGCCTGCTTCTGGTCATTGGTGGAACTGGTCGCCAGCAGGCTGGCTGCCGCGTCGAGCTGTTCATGCGGGGCTGCGTCCCAGCCGGCCCGTGCGCAATCAGCCAGCGTCTCGCCTGCGGCTACGCCCAGCCGGGCACGGGTCTTCTCGATGACCGTCTCGACACCCTGCTGCCCGGCGTTGCGCAGGATGTCGCGATGGCTGCGTGCCCAGTCCGCCAGCTCGGCAAAGGCATCG
>JAYZXG010000004.1:0-10029 GCA_036141435.1 Pseudomonadota bacterium
GTTGCGAGAGCTGTGCCAGTTTGAAAATTCCGAGGTATAAAAAATTCTCCAATAAAACAATGATATAGAGTTTATCTGCGGGCTGAAGTGAGAGGCAAAAACGGCCGGGTGCGCATGCGGCCGGGTAGAATTTTCCCAGCAAGCGCGTAGACTTAAGTTTCTGTTAACGGCGCGGGTTCATGCCTTAATGCCAAGCGACGGAATGTGATTCTGCCATGAAAATCTCTGGAACAAGCTCCACCGGTTCGATCTCCTCAACCAAGTCCAAGTCCGCTGGCAAGGCGGGCGGGCAGAGCTTTTCCGTTGAGACGCCGTCACATACCCAGGCGGCCGTCAACACGCAGGCGGCGTCGTCCATCCAGTCGGTAGATGCCATTCTGGCCCTGCAGTCGGTGGGGGATTTCACCGAAGCGCGCAAGCGCGCGACCGAGCGGGCATTCGATATGCTGGACGTGCTTGATGAGCTGAAGCTGGCACTGCTTGAAGGCGGCCTTCCGCGGGCCAAGCTGGAAGCCCTGATGACGCTGCTGCAGACACGCCGGGACGACACCAATGATGCGCAGCTCGAGGCCGCGCTGAACGAGGTAGAGACTCGCGCGGCTGTTGAGTTGGCCAAGTTCGGCTAACGGCGTCAGGTGATCTTTCAGCCCGAGTTTTCTGTGAAAAACGTGTTGGATTTTAACGATTTGTCGAGTTCAACAGCTACTACGCGTTGACTCGCGCTTGCGTGTGAATATCCTCCGCCCCGCTTTCGGGGAGTGCGGCCAGTCCGCTTGAAGTGAGTTGAAAGCGTCATGAGCGACGAAAATCGTATCGAGTTGCCCAAGGGCTACATGCCGTCTGACGACGAGCCGTTTATGAATGAGCGGCAGCAGGAATACTTCCGGCTCAAACTGGAGGCCTGGAAGGACGAGATCCTGCGCGAAAGCAAGTCCACGATTTCTGCCCTTCAGGAAGACATGGGGGCCTTGCCGGACCTCGCGGATCGCGCGTCGACCGAGACCGACCGTTCGCTGGAGCTTCGGGCCCGCGACCGCCAGCGCAAGCTGATCTCCAAGATCGACAGTGCCATTCGCCGGATCGAAGAGGGCGAGTACGGCTATTGCGAAGAGACCGGTGAGCCGATCGCGCTTGCGCGTCTCGATGCCCGTCCTGTCGCAACGCTGAGCCTCGAGGCGCAAGAGCGTCACGAGCGCAAGGAACGCGTTCACCGCGACGACTGACCCGTCAGCTAGATTATCAGCAAGACTCCGCTGGATCCGATGATCCAGACGGCCGTCATGATCTTCAGGCGCATGGCGCCGAGCGCGTGCGCCAGGCGACGTGCGAGGAAGCCTCCGACGGCCACGGCCGGCGCAGCGAACACCAGAACGCGCCAGTCGAGATGCTCCGCCTGGAGGTGGAATACAACGCCTGCCCAGACCGTGATCGCCGAGACGATAACGGCGCTGGCGACACTCACGTCCACGGGATAGCGTCGCAAGAAGAGCGAAAGCGCAAGCAACTCCCCGATGCCGACAGAGAACAAGGCGGTGGCCATACCGCCGGCGATGCCGATAGCCAGCGCCGCACGGCGGTCGAAGGCCGCGAGCGTTTCCCGGTCGCTGTGAGGCTGACGAAGCACGAACACCTGGACCAGCAACAGGACGCCCAGGGTGATCGAGAAAAGTTTGAACAGGAGAAACGCCAGATCGCCATCCACCCGGATGATGTATTGCGTGATCAGGAGAGCGGGCAGTCCGGTCACCAGGGTGCGAACGACCAGTTCGCGCACGATCGGTCGGTGTTCGATTTCCACGGGCGTGACATCGCGTCGGTAAAACCGATTGGCCCAGGTCAGGGCGCCGATGGTCATGCCGAAACACTGGATGGCGAAGCTTACGCCCACGGCGGCAGAGGGGGTGAGGTCCAGCACGCCGCCTTCCCGCATCAGGGCGAATACCGGCACAAAGACGACACCACCGCCGACCCCGGTAGAGTTGGCGACAAGCGCACCGGCAATACCGACAAGGCTGAACGGCCAGAATTGCCGGGCGGTTTCCACGCCTGGTGCGGCCAGGCCCAGCACGATCGCATAGGCCGTGGCGAGCAGGGCCAGAATGCCCAGCGTCACGATCTGAATGGGCCGCAGCCGTATGGATTTCAGTGTCGAAAACATGCCGGCAAGGTAATTCCCGTGTTCAAATCCTCAACCATGCGTCACACAAAAAAGAGGCCGTCATGGAGAACCATGACGGCCAGGTGGATACCCGATGGTGGCGGGATTTCGGTCCTAGAACGGCATCAGGATGTTGTAGAGTTCCTGGCCGTAGGAGGGGCGCTGAACATCAGAGAGATGTCCGCGGCCGCCATAGGAAATTCGGGCTTCGGCGATCTGCGTATGGCTGATCGTGTTGTCCGAGCCAATGTCTTCGGGGCGCGCAATGCCGGAGATCAGAAGTTCACGCACTTCGTTGTTCACACGCACTTCCTGGCGTCCGGCAAGGACCAGGTTGCCGTTGGGCAATACCTGGGTGACCAGCGCCGCAATCGTCAGCGATACGCTCTCGGTCCGGTTGACCGAGCCGGCGCCGTCCAGCGAGGAGGTGGAGCCAAAACTGCCCAGGCTGGACTGGTCGATATTGTCGTTGAAGAAGCCGGTCAGATCGACACCGAACAATTGCGTCAGGTCACTGTCCTCGGCGGAGGTGCGCGACCGGCTCGTCGTGTTCGAAAGCTGCGCGCTGTCGGAAATATTGATGTTGACCGTCAGGATGTCGCCCACACGTGCCGCACGCGGATCACCGAAGAAGGTTGGCGAGTTGGCGTTCCAGAGCGAGTTGTTTGCTCGAACGGTCGGGTTCTGCTGGTAGGACTGGACCGGCATTGGGATCTGCGACGGGCCGGTGCCTACCAGCTGGTTCGGATTGGCGATCGGAGACATGGCTGGCGTCTGGCCGACTTCGCGAATGCGGTCGGTCGCGCAAGCCTGAAGGCCCAGACCCAAAAGAGCGACGAGAACGAATTTCTTCAACATGGGATGGATCCTTCGGACTAGAAGCTGGCCGTGGAGGCAAAGCCGACGCGCGCGCGGCCGGGGCCGTCTGCCATGGCTTCAACCGTGCGGTTGGACTGGAGATTGACGAAACGGGCCACTTCACCGTCAGCGACATCCTCGAGCGCGCGGGCCCGGACAGTCAGCTGAATGCCGGGGGCGTCGAAGGTCAGGGTGACGGTCTCGCCACGCGTGATGACGACCGGCATTTGCAGGTCATAGCTGCGCAGCGGCTCACCGGCACGCAGGGCGCGGCGGCTTTCCATGCCGATGATGTTGTCGGGGCTCAGAACGGCATCCGGACGGACACGATCGGCGCGAACCGAGATCCAGTCGATATCGTTCGCGGTGATTTCCTCGCCGGCGGACACCAGGCGTGCCAGCACCGGGATGTCCATAGTCTGATAGGCGCGGCCCGTGATGCGGACTGTCTCCGCGCCATCATAGGGGCGGATCTCTGCAGCCAGCATGCTCGAGCGCGGGTCGTAGTTCAGGGACAGGACTTCCAGCCCGCCGAAACTGTCGACCGGAGCGTGTACCGCCAGCGCCGTATTGGCCAGGCGGACTTCGTGGCGAACGCCTTCATTCATGAACAGCTCGCCTTCCAGGATGTCCGCGAGGACATCACCGGTAATGACGCGGCTGGCCCGGGTGATGGTGATGCGGCGCATCCCGCCGGCATTGGCCCATACCAGATCGTTTTCAGCCGCCAGACGGCGCACATATTCCACATTCAGGGATGTACGCTGTCCCGGCGCCGGCGCGCGGGCAATCACGGTCTCGCCCGCTTCGCCAGCGTTTTCGAACAGGTCGCCCAGGGTCACCTGTGCGCCTTCGATGGTGAGGCTTTCGCGCAGCACGACCGGCTCGCCGGCAAAGGCCGGAGCCGTTGCCAGACAGGTCAGTGCGAGGAGGGTGGATCGGATCATCTACCGGCTCCGTTAGCGAAGGTTGGAGGAGGTGGCGAGCATCTCGTCGGCTGCCGTGATCACGCGCGCATTCATCTCATAAGCCCGCTGGGCCGAGATCAGCGCGGTGATTTCGGAGACCGAGTTGACGTTCGATCCCTCGACAAAGCCCTGGCGGACAGAGCCAAAGCCCGGCGATCCCGGCGTGCCGGCTGTCGCGGTGCCTGAAGCTGCGCTTTCCAGGAAGAGATTGTTGCCCATGGCTTCCAGGCCGGCTTCGTTGAAGAAGGTCGACAATTCCAGCTGGCCAACGGTCTGCGGTGCGGTCTGGCCATCGATCAGCACCTGCACCTGCCCCTGTTCATTGATGGAGATATCGCGCGTTCCCTGGGGAATGGCGATGCCGGGGGAGACCGTGTAGCCCTCGGAGGTCACGATCTGACCGTCCGGGCTGACGGCGAAATTGCCGGCGCGGGTATAGGCGTCCGTGCCGTCCGGCATCTGGATGCGGAAATAGCCACGGCCGGAGATCGCCAGGTCGAAATCATTGCCGGTATTGTTCAGCGAACCTTGTTCGGTGATGCGGTAGATCGAGGCGGTTTCGACACCGAGGCCCACCTGGACGCCCGTCGGCACGATGGTACCGGCATCCGAGCTGTCCACGCCCATCGACTGAACATTCTGGTAGAGAAGGTCCTGGAATTCCGCACGCTGACGCTTGAACCCGGTGGTGTTCATGTTGGCCAGGTTGTTCGAGATGACCTCGACGTTCAGCTGCTGGGCTTCCATGCCCGTCGCGGCGGTAGAGAGTGCACGCATGATAGGGCTCCTTCCTTAGGCCTTGCCGAGACGCTCGATGGAGCGGCGGTTCAGCTCTTCTGCATCTTTCAAGAATTTCGAAACCGAGGCGTAGCTGCGCATGATCTGCATCATGTCGGTCAGCTCGACGATGGAGGAGACATTGGACCCCTCGACATAGCCCTGGCGGACAACGGCATCGAACATGGCGAGCGGCTCGGCTTCCTCCGGGCCAAGCTCCAGCGTGTAGCGGCCATTGCCTTCCTTGGAGAGGGCACCGCGATTGACGATATCAAACACGCCAATGCGTCCGACCTGGGCTCCGTCCTCGATGACGGCGCCGCCGTCGATGACGCGAACGTCCCGGGCGTTGGGGTCGAGAATGATCGGAGCGCGGGTGTCGGCGTCCAGGACGGGCGAGCCGTCAGCGCTGACAAGCTGTCCGATATTGTCGATGTGGAAGCGACCATCCCGGGTGTATTCAGTGCCGGCATCCGTTTCCAGGCCGAAGAAGCCGTCACCCTCGATGGCGAAGTCGAACGGGCGATTGGTCAGCTCCAGCGCGCCCTGGCTGAAATCGCGCCCCATTCCCCAGGTCTCGACATATTGGAGCTCGGAGGGGCCATCGGAATGCTCGGCGGTATTGGCCGGGCTGTTTTCCAACAGCAAGGTCTCGACCTTGAAGGCCGTCGTGTTGGCGTTGGCGATATTGTTGGCCACAACATCCATAGACCGTCGAAGGGTCATCTGGCGCGTCAGGCCGATCATCAGTGCGTTGTCCATCGGGTGGTCTCCATTCTGGATGACACGTCCACCGTCATCTGCGGCGGTTGCTGACCATGTTGCACAGGGCGTGCCAAGGTTAACGCCTAAGGAAAACAAGGGTTAAGCGGGGGTGTGCCAGCGTGGTCGGAAAGTGTTGCCGGACCCAATGGGGTCTGTGCTGGGCAGAATTTGCCGCTGTGCGGGCAAAAGCTACGGAAGGTTAACGACTCTGGCCGTTAATAACTTCAGATGATTCCCTAGACGGAGTTCGCAATGTCGGACGACAACGACGAAATCGAAGACGAAGACGCCGAAGGCGAGGAGGGCAAGAAGAAAGGCCTTCCCAAAATCGTGCTCTTTGGCGGCCTTGGCGCTGTCATTCTCCTGCTGGGCGCTGCGGCGGCCTTTTTCCTGCTGTCAGGCGGCGAGGAAGAGCCGGTGGTTGCCGAGGGCGAGTATGGCGAGGAGGGCGGTCACTACGAAAGTGCGGGTGCCAACCATTCCGATGCGGTCTATTATTATGACCTGCGCGATGGTGACGGAACCGAGGAGACCATCACCACCAATATCCGGTCGGTCGACGGACGACCGGTTATTGTCCAGTTCAAGCTGACATTCGAGTCGTCTCGCGATGACCTGGGGCCTGTCCTGGAAGAGCATGTCGACCCGATCATGGATCAGTTCATCGTCTTCCTGCGCGAACTGCGCGAAGACGATCTCTACGGTTCAGCCGGCATGCATCGTGTACGTCTGGAATTGCTCCGCAGGGTGAATCTTGCCATCGAACCTGCACAGGTCGATGCCGTGTGGATTCAAGAATTTATTATTGTTGACTAAGGCAAGCGCGAATGTCTGAAGACGATCCAATGGACCAGGATGCCCTGGCTGCAGAGTGGGAGGCCATGGCCGAAGACGGCGATGACCTCGACCTTGCATCCGAATGGGAAGCCATGGTCGGCGCCGAGGAGGACGAACAGGACCTCCCGACCGTCGGTGGTGGTCCGGAACGTATCCTCAACCAGGATGAGATCGACAGCCTGCTCGGTTTCTCCCTGTCCGATGATGACGGGGCGGACAAGTCGGGCATTCGTGCGATCATCAATTCCGCGCTGGTGTCCTACGAGCGCCTGCCGATGCTGGAGATCGTCTTTGACCGCCTCGTGCGCTTGATGACGACCTCGCTGCGCAACTTCACCTCGGACAATGTCGAGGTCTCGCTCGACAATATCTCGTCCATTCGCTTCGGTGACTATCTGAACTCGATCCCGCTGCCGGCGATCCTGGCGGTCTTCCGCGCGCAGCAGCTGGACAATTACGGCCTGCTGACGGTCGATTCCAACCTGATCTATTCCATCGTCGACGTTCTGCTCGGCGGTCGCCGCGGTACGTCGGCCATGCGTATCGAAGGCCGTCCCTACACCACGATCGAGCGCATGCTGGTGCAGCGCATGATCGAGGTCGTGCTGGAAGACGCCAAGCAGGCATTCCAGCCGCTGACCGAAGTGGATTTCGACCTGGAGCGCGTCGAGACGAACCCGCGCTTTGCCGCCATTGCCCGTCCGGCCAATGCGGCCATCCTGGTCAAGCTGCGCATCGACATGGAAGATCGTGGTGGCCGCATCGAGCTGCTGCTGCCCTACGCCACACTGGAACCCATTCGTAAAATGCTGCTGCAGCAATTCATGGGTGAGAAATTCGGACGCGACAATATCTGGGAAGGCCACCTGGCAACGGAGCTGTGGTCAACCAAGATGGAAGTTCACGCCGTCCTCGACGAACAAAAGGTGTCGCTGGGAACCGTGGCCGACCTCAAGGTCGGTGACACGCTGTTCCTGGATGCGTCACCGATGAGTGAAGTGGAGCTGCGCTGCGGCTCCGTACCCCTGACCCGCGGCCGGATGGGTCGTATCGGACATAATGTTGCCCTGCGCCTGAGCGGTCCGCTCTCGCCGGGCGCGAAGCGCGCAATGATGAGGTTCTCATGACGCTGGCTGGTTTGGTTTTCGAAGGTGTCGTCGCAGGTCTGCTGCTGCTGGCCGTCATCATGTGCTGGCGTGTCGACCGCCGTCTCAATGCGCTCAAGACGGGCCAGGATGGCGTGCGTGAGTCGGTCATCCAGCTCAATGATGCCACGGATCGTGCGCGCGCGGCCCTGGCGGCCCTGGAACGCGCAACCAAGGAGAATGGCGAGATCCTCGAGCGTCGGGTCCACGATGCGCGGGTGCTGTCCGATGAGCTGCGTCTGATGACGGGCAAGGCCGACCGTACGGCCGACAGCATGACCCGCCGCCCGGCTCGCAAGCGGGCGACGGACATTTTCCCGCAAGGCGCGGGCTCTTCGGTCCTCAACGACCTGAAGGACGTGAGGTAACATCATGGCTCAGCCCATCCGTCTCTTCTCCATCATCGCAATCCTTGCTGGCGGCCTGTTCGGTCTCAAGGCGATTTCGGTCACCAATAACGCGATCGATTTCTTCTCGGCCGAAGCCGTTGCGATGGAGGTTGCACCGCCGGAAGACGAGGCGGGTGCAGACGAGGGATATGACGCTGAGGACGAGAATGCCGAGCCGGAGGAGCCGCTGGCCGAGGTGCCGGACGTCAATTCGGCCTTCCAGCAGCGCCTGGCCAACCGGATGCGCAGCGCCGAGGAAGAGGATGTGCTGCGCGCGCTGACGCTGCGTCGCGAAGAGCTCGACGCCCGCGAGGCCGAGCTTGATACGCGTGAAGCCCTGATGCTGGCCATGGAGCAGCGCGTTGATGACCGCATCGTCGAGCTGGAAAACCTGCGCAATGAAATCAACGTTTTGTTTGGTCAGCTGGATGATCTGGAAGAGCAGGATCTCAGCCGTATCATCAACTGGTATTCGACCATGGCGGACAATGATGCGGCGGGCGCTTCGCTGCAGTTCTCTGCCCTCGACCCTCAGGTTCAGCTGCAGATTGCCTCGCAGATGGCCGAGCGGAAGTTTGCCCTGATCCTCGCGGAAATGCAGCCGAACGACGCGGCGACGCTGACGCAGCTGATGGCCAGCCGTGGTGACCTGCCGGAAACGCTGGATGAGCTGGAGGCCCGGCTTGCCGAAGAGAATTAGACATCATCGTCTTCTCTGCGGAGCCGCGCTGTCCCTGGTTCTCGGCGCGCCGGCTCTGGCCCAGGCGCCCGCCGACATCCGTGTCGAGCGGGACGGTGCCAATGTGCGCCTCGTTCTTGATTATCCCGATAGTTATCAAGCCAGCCTGCCGACGGCTGATGTCGATATCGAGCATACGGTCCTGATCGCCGCGCTCAGCGAGCCGATTTCCTCCGATGTCTCTGATCTGGTGGACGAGCTGGGCGGTATCGCGGCTCGCGCGCGTCTCGACCCCGATGGTCGCACGCTGCGGATTGCCCTGAACGGGCAGGCCGATGTGCACACCTCGTCGAGTTATGATCACATCGCCATTGATATCGTACCGCGGGGAGCGGACGCCCCGGCGGATATCATATCCCCGCGCGAACAGGCAGAGATCGAGGCTGCGGCCGAAGCCGAGCGACTGGCAATCGAGCTGGCCAATGCCGAGCCGGAAGGCCCGCCACCCATTCCCCCGCTGCCGGTTGAACTGCGGGTTGGCCAGGCGACAGAATATACACGCGTCGAGCTGATCTGGCCGGAAACCGTCGACTATGCCATCCGCCAGAATGACAATATCGCCGAGGTGCGTTTCTCGCGTCCGGCAGACATCGACCTGGCCCGTCTTGCCGGGTCCCCGCCGCGCTTCCTGCGGTCTGCGGAAGGCCGTCGTGAGGGCGATGAGTGGCTGCTGCGCCTGGTCATGGATGAGGGCATCCGCGCCCGCGCCTGGAGCGAGGACGGCCGCGTTTCGATCGACCTGGTCGATCCCGATGCAGACAATACCCAGGCCCTGTTGGCGCAACTGGCCGAACTGATCCCGGATAACCAGGCACAACAGGCCGATGATGCCGGTTTCGAACCGGCTCCGGAGGGCTATGCGGGCGAACGCCCAACCGCGCCGGTCGAAGACCGGTTCGACAGTTTTGCCGAAGACGGGCTGGAAGATGTCACTGAGATCCCGGACGAGCCGGTGATCCAGGTCGATCGTGATCCTGTGCCGGAGAGTGGTGTCGTTCATGTCGCCGTGACGGAATTCAATGGCGATCTGAGAACCGAATTTGCCTGGGAGGGGCCTGTCGGAGCCTCTGTCTTCCGACGCGGCCGAGCCATCTGGATTGTTTTCGACGCAGCGGCCGATCTGGACATGGACGAGCTGGGGCATCGCGAACGCCGCCATGTCCAGGGCTATCAGGTTGTCCGCGGTGAGGATTTTGTGGCGGCGCGACTGGACGTTCCGGAAACCACCCAGGCCGAAGCCCGGCTTGAGGGTGATGAATGGGCCGTTGTCTTCTCCGAACGCATCGATTCCCCGCCACGCCCTGTCAATGTCCGCCGCGATGCCCGTCGCGGGCGACTGGGCCGCATCCTCGTGGGTCTGAGCGAGCCGCGCGCCGTACGCTGGATTGATGAC
>JAYZXG010000005.1:0-11073 GCA_036141435.1 Pseudomonadota bacterium
TTGACGAGCGCATCGACGTCCCGTTCGGCTGCGTCGACGGCCTTGATGATCGTCTCTGGCCCGCTGGGGTCGGCGAGGTCAGCGGGAATAATGAGCGTGTCGATGCCGAATTGTTTCTCGAGCTCTTCCGACAAGGCCCGCAACTTGTCCTCGCGACGTGCGGTCAGCGCCACATCCCAGCCATTGGCGGCGTATTCCCGGGCCAGGGCTTTTCCAATGCCGGAGGAAGCTCCGGTGATCAGGGCAAGGCGGCGGCTCATCTCTCTCTCCCGTAGTGTCTGCCTGACTAAGTGGGGAGTGCCGCCGCGCTTGTCTAGTTTCTTGTGGGCTTAGCCGGTGTCGAGCCCGGGCTGGATTTTTCTATTTAGGGGTTTCCCGAAATATGATAGCGCTGGGTCATGACTGATGTATTCAAGGCGCTGGCCCATCCGGTTCGGCGACAGGTTCTCAGGGATTTGCGGGATGGGCCGTGTGCTGCCGGCGAGCTGGCCGAACGGTTTCCCGTGTCGAAGCCAACCATGTCCGGCCATTTCAACATTCTCAAGGACGCGGGCCTGATCCTCGCCGAGCGCCACGGCACCACGATCCGCTATCGCCTCAATGTTTCCGTCGCGGACGAGGCGATCGGATGGTTGATGGAGCTGGTGGCCAAGGACCAGCCGAAACCCGGTGAAGGAGAGACAGAATGATCCGCAAGGGACTTATCATGTCCGCCCCGTTTCTGACCGCAATCTGGGCGATGTCGCTTTATGGCTGGCTGAATGTCGATCCGGACGCCCAGCTGCCGGTTCACTGGGGGCTGGACGGACAACCGGACCGGTATGGCTCGGTGTTCGAAGCCCTCCTGGTCATGCCGCTGATCTTCACCGGTGTCGTCGCACTGATGGCGGTTCTGCCGCTCATCGATCCGCGCGGCAGTAATCTGCGCCGTTCCTCGCCGGCTTATCTTGTCACCTGGATCGGTGTGCTCGCTCTGCTCTGTGCTGTCCATGTCGCGACTGTTCTGGCGGGCACTGGCGGTCTGGAGAATGGGGGCGCGGACATTCTTCCGCAAATCGTGTCCGGCGGCGTCAGCATCCTGTTGATCGCCATCGGCAACATGCTCGGCAAGGCCCGGCCCAACTGGTTTTTCGGCATCCGGACCCCGTGGACCCTTTCATCCGATCTGTCGTGGGACAAGACACACCGTCTGACCGGGCGGCTGATGGTCATCGGCGGACTGGCCATGCTTGCTGCCACCGTTCTGCTTCCAGCACGGTTTGCCTTCGCCGTCCTGCTGCTGGGGACCCTCGTGCCGAGCGTTTTCGGCATCGTCTATTCGTATTTCGTCTGGAAATCGGATCCGACCCGAGAGACACATTCTTCTACCGGCAAAGACGAATAGCCGGTTTGTCTGCAAAATCTTGCCGGGCGTGCTTGCGATAGCAGCGCGAGAGCGTTAGCGAATGGGCAATCAGTAAAGGAAACGCCCATGTCCGCATCGCGTCCGATCAAGAAAGTCGTCCTCGCATATTCCGGTGGTCTTGATACCTCGGTCATCCTGAAGTGGTTGCAGGACAAGTATGATGCCGAAGTGGTCACCTTCACGGCGGATCTCGGCCAAGGTGAAGAGCTTGAGCCGGCGCGCCAGAAAGCCGAAGCCGCAGGCGTCTCCGAGATCTATATCGAGGATCTTCGCGAGGACTTCGTGCGCGACTACGTCTATCCGATGGTGCGCGCCAACGCAGTGTATGAGGGGCTCTACCTGCTCGGCACCTCCATTGCGCGTCCGCTGATTTCCAAGCGACTGGTCGATATTGCGCATGCGACGGGCGCCGATGCGGTCGCCCATGGCGCTACCGGCAAGGGCAATGACCAGGTCCGTTTCGAGCTGGGCGTCTACGCCCTCGATCCTGATCTCAAGGTGATCGCGCCGTGGCGTGAATGGGACCTGACCTCGCGTACCAAGCTGATCGAATATGCCGAGGCCAACGGGATCGAAGTGCCCACCGACAAGCGCGGCGAGGCGCCCTTCTCTGTCGACGCCAACCTCTGGCACACCTCGTCCGAAGGCAAGATGCTGGAAGACCCGTCCGAGGAAGCCTTTGAAATCGTCTATCAGCGCACGGGCCGTCCGGAAGATGCGCCGGATGAAGCAGAATACGTCACGATCGGTTTCGAGCGTGGTGATGCGGTGTCATTGAATGGCGAGGCGCTGTCGCCGGCCACCATCCTGACCCGTCTCAACGAGCTGGGCCGCGTACACGGTATCGGTCGTCTCGATCTGGTGGAGAACCGGTTCGTCGGGATGAAGTCGCGCGGCATTTATGAAACGCCGGGTGGAACCATTCTTATGGCAGCACACCGCGGTATCGAGCAGATCACCATGGATCGGGGAGCCGCCCACCTCAAGGACGAGCTGATGCCGCGTTATGCCAAGCTTCTCTACGAAGGTTTCTGGTTCTCGCCCGAGCGTGAAATGCTGCAGGCTGCGATCGATGCGAGTCAGGAGTATGTCAGTGGTGAGGTTCGGCTGAAACTCTTCAAGGGTCGCGCGGATGTTGTCGGAAGAAGCTCCGAGAACTCGCTGTATTCCCTCGAACACGTGACCTTCGAGGAAGATGATGTGTATGACCAGAAGGACGCCGAGGGCTTTATCCGTCTGAACGCGCTGCGCCTGCAACTCCTCGCCCGACGCAAGCGGAAGCTCGGTGTAAACAACTGATTTCTCTATACATATAGAGTGCAAGTTTGATCAAAGACCCGAGGCTGGGTTTTATTCCACAGGTCATGAAAAATTCATCCGGCTTGTCAGTGCTTTACATCGCACTGGCAGGTCGCAAACCTGATCCGGGATGCGGGGGCTGATTAAGCCCGTGTTTACGTCGCTCCGCCAGTGTGTGCGGGCCGTTGGAAGCACCCTAAAGGGTAGGCGATGATCTTGGACTCTGTGCTCGTGACGAGCGTCCTAGATTTGTTTTACATTGCTGTGACAATCATCGCGATTGTCTCACTGGTCCGTTACGCTCGAAATTCACCGGTCGGAGACATTGGATTCGAGATCCGCTTGCTGTGCGCGGGCCTGTCGATCTGGACCATGTTCCACGCGATCGATCTCACCTGGTTGCTCATCGGTCCCGCCTTCTCGACACCGGCGGCCGTTGCTGCGTTTTCAGAGCGGATGCATTCGGATTATCGATTGTTCACGGACCTCGCCGCCACCGGCTTTCTGGTCATCGGTTTTCTGCGGGTTCTGGCGCGGTTCGGGTCGATGTACAGCGATATGGAGCGCGACGCGGCCGAGCTGGCTGATGAGTTGGGCACCAACCGCGAGACTGAGGATCAGCTGCTCGCCTCCGAGCAGGCGCAGCGGGCCATCGCGCAATCCAAGACCGAGTTCCTGATGTCGATGAGCCATGAACTTCGGACTCCGCTAAACGGCATTATTGGCCTGGGTAACCTGCTGTCCAATACCGAGCTTACCCCGGAACAGGCCAAGCTGTTGTCGACCCTGGAGCAATCCGCACAGGCCATGATGACACGGGTCAGTGACGTGCTCGAGCTCGCCCGCCTGCAAAGCGGACAGATCGAATTGCGCAGCGTGGCCTTCAACCCCTGCGATGTGGCGACCAGCGTGGAGGCCTTGTTCACGCCGTTCGCCAGCAAGAAGGGCCTGAAATTCGAAACCGTGTGCCTGGAAAATGCGGATCGGCCGGTCATCAGCGACCAGACCCTGATCAAGCAGGCGCTGACGAATATCGTCTCAAACGCGATCCGATACACACCCACCGGTGCTGTCAAAATCGAGGCCTGTGTCCGCTCTGCCGGCGCCGGGCGGTTGTGGCTGGACTATGTGGTGGAAGATACCGGCGTGGGAATGGATGACGAGCTGCTGAACCTGCTCGCGGATCCGGATCGGCCGGTCAACGAGGCGGAGGTTGGCGTTGGCCTGGCGATCTGCTGGCGTGTCGCCAAGCTGCTGGACGGACAGATCGATGTCGAGGCAAAGCCGGAGGGCGGATTGCGTGTTCGCCTGTCAGTCCAGGTTCAGAGGGAGCCCCGGCCCGATGATGATTTCGCCAGCTGAGCTGCTCTGATCCAATGAAAATCCTGTTTGTTTGCACCGGCAATATATGTCGCTCGCCCCTGGCTGACGGGTTTGCCCGCCATCTGGTGGACCAGGCGGGTCTGGGGTGGGAAATCGACTCCGTCGGGACGGGTGGCTGGCATGTCGGAGAAGCGCCGGATTCCCGGGCCCAGGCCGTGGCGAAGCAGCGCGGTTATCCGATCTCCGGCCTGCGCGGCCGTCAGCTGTCGCCAGACGATTTCCTGGCCTTTGATCATCTGATCGCGCTCGACAGCAGTCATCTCGATTTCCTCAATCGCCATGCGCCGGCCAACGCCACGGCCCGCATCAGCCTGCTGTCCCGGTGGAGCGACCAGGCTCCCGTCGATATCGAGGATCCCTATTATGAGGATGACACCGCCTTCGAGCGGGCCGCCGATGATATCGAGACCTGCGTCACCGCGCTCGTCCGTCAGCTGGGCGGATGATGAGGGTCGCGGGCGGCGGATCCGGAGCAACGGTCCCGCCCCTCGCTCCGCGGCGCGCTATCCCAACGCATAGTCGGCAATGGGCTCATAGATATTGGCCTGCCCTTTTCTGGGACGGCTCTGGTAGAGCGAGAAGTATTGCGCCATCAGTGCGCCGGAGCGGTAATCCAGTGTGCGCTCGACAAAGCGTTGCAGCTTTTCCTCGGGCGGGTGGTGCAGGTAGGCCAGCGTGACATGCGGTTTGAAGGCGCGTGGATCGGCTTTCAGGCCCGTGCGGCGCGCGGCCTTCTCGCAAGCCATGTTCAGTGCGTCGAGTGTTTCCGGAGCGGACACACCCATCCACAAGGTGTGGGGCTCTGCTTTCCCGAACCAGTTGGCAATTCCCAACTCGAAGGCGAACTGCGGCAGGATGATGGACGACAATTCACCGTCCAGGTCCTCCAGCTGGCGCTCCTCTACATCGCCGAAAAAGCGCAGGGTGATGTGGAAATTATCAATGGGTCGCCAACGCGCTCCGGGCACGCCTTTCTGCAGGCGTTTGAGTTCACGGGCGGTGTCCGGTGGAATGGGCAGAGCGGCAAACAGACGAAGCGACATGGGCGCTGCACTAGGCGATACCCACATTCAAGGCAATGTTTTTCAAGCCAGCAAGGCAGATAGGGGGACGCGAAACCCGTCCGTCCCTCCTTGCCATTTGCGCGCAAACCGACAATATTCCCCGCAAAGCGCTGTGTGCGCCTTCAACTATTGTGAGACGTAAACAATGAACGATTTTTCCCGCACTTATGCCGGTGCACCGTCGATGGACATGTCGGCTGATGCCGGCCTCCGCAGCTTCATGCTCGGCGTGTACAACAAGATGGGTCTGGGCCTGATTGTCTCGGCTCTTATCGCTTACAGCGTTGGCACATTCGCACCGCTGACGCAGCTCGTATTCGGTACGCCGCTCTTCTACGTCGTGCAGTGGGGGCCGATTGTTCTGCTGCTGGGCAGCAACTTCCTCATGCGCAACCCGTCGCCGGCGATGTCCGGTTTCCTCTACTGGGCGATCGTATCGTTGATCGGTGCATCGCTGAGTTTCTGGGTCATCATCGCCACAAGCGGCCAGGCCGCGCAAAGCTTCAGCGGTTCGATCAGCGTTGACTGGGGCACCATCGCACAGGCCTTCTTCATCACGTCCAGCGCCTTCCTGGCCCTGTCCGTGTATGGCTACACGACCAAGCGCAACCTCATGGGCATGGGCACCTTCCTGTTCATGGCAATCTGGGGCGCGCTCGGCCTTGGCATCATGAACTTCTTCTTCTTCCAGTCCGGTATGCTGGAACTGGTCCTGCAGTTCGGCGTTCTGCTGCTGATGGCTGCTCTGACCGCGTTCCAGACCCAGGCGCTGAAAGTCACCTATTACGAGATTGCCGGTGATACGCGCTCCATGGCCGTGATGACCAATTTCGGCGCGCTGAACCTCTACATCGCGTTCGTGAACATGTTCCAGATCATCCTCTCGCTGCTCGGCCGCGAATAGGATCGGATCTGCCCGAACAAGAAACCCCCGGCCAGGTGGCCGGGGGTTTTTCTTTGCACGCTGGATCCGGTCTACTCGACGACAGAGAAGCGTTTCTTGTCGAACACCTTGAGGACCTGTTTGAGGTCCTGGCCCCGTTTGAGGATCTGGCCGGTCATGGACACGACCTTGTACTGACCTTGCTTCTGCGCCTCTGCCGGGGTTTTGACGATGGTGTACATCGGCATCTCGCTGGCCCGCCGGAAGATCGAGAAGACCGCACAATCCTTCAGCCCATCAATGGCATAGTCCTTCCACTCGCCCTGGGCGACAAAGCGTCCATAGACTTTCAGGATCTCGTCGAGTTCACGACGATGCCACATGACACTCTGGGGTGCGGATTTCCCGGCGCGCGAGCTTTCAAACACACAAATTCTCCTGACAGTTGAGTAGCACATACTAGCTTACAAACATTTTAGGCTCTGCCCAAAAGTCGCCTCATTCCCGGCACCATGCCGCCACAAGGGATCGCCAGTTTTTGCGCGTCGGCCGGTCGCAGACGGCTTCAGATCCTGGTTTTAGACAGCCCCCCCAGCCCCCCGGATCATGGAGCTAGCCTCCGGTCGACAACCCTTCTCTAAGCCTTGGAAACCTAAACCTGACTTGGGGCTGGCCAAGCCGGATTTGGCGCGCTAACGCTAAGGCCCAGGAAGGTGAGCACTCCCATGCTTGAAGCCAGGCGGCTGATCAAGAATTTCGGCTCCCACCGTGCGGTGGATGATATCTCGTTTACGCTCGAGCGTGGCGAGGTTCTCGGCTTTCTGGGCCCCAATGGCGCCGGCAAGACAACAACGATGCGCATGCTGGCCGGCTGTCTTGAGCCGGATTCCGGCGCGGCGCGCATTGCGGATTATGACTGCCTGGCCCAGCGTATAGAGGCTCAGTCCCGTCTCGGCTTTCTTCCGGAGGGCGCTCCGGCCTACCCGGCGATGACCCCGAAGGGTTTCGTCAAGTTCGGGCTTCGCGCGCGTGGCTTCGACGCGGCCGCCGTTGAGCGGGCAACCGGTCTTGCGCTGGAACGTGTGCGCCTGGGTGAAGCCGCGGACCAGCCGATCGGGACCCTGTCCAAGGGGTTCAAGCGTCGTGCAGCCCTCGCTGCGGCCATTGCCCATGACCCCGCCGTGCTGATCCTGGACGAGCCCACGGACGGGCTGGACCCCAATCAGAAAGATGGTGTGCGCAATCTCATCCGGGAAATGGCGCCGGAAAAGGCGATCATCATCTCCACGCATATTCTCGAAGAAGTACCCGCAGTGTGTTCGCGCGCCATGGTCGTGGCGCGGGGCAGGATCCTGTTCGACGGCTCGCCCCACACCCTGGCAGAACAGGGCCGGGACCACACGGTTGAGAGCGCGTTTCGCGATCTGACACTGGACCGTCCGGAGACCCGGGAGAGTGGCCTGTGATCCATGCACTCCTGGCGGTCTATCGCCGAGAACTGACTAGCTATTTCCAGACACCGCTGGCCTATGTCTTCCTCGCGGTGTTTGCCGTTTCGGCACCGGCCTTCACCTTTCACGTGGGCCGGTTCTTCGACACCAATCGCGCGGACCTGGCGCCGATGTTCGACTGGATGCCGTGGCTCCTGGTGATCCTGATGCCAGCCCTCGCCATGCGCAGCTGGGCAGAGGAACGCGACCGCGGCACGCTGGAATTCCTCATGGCGCTGCCTATTCCCCTGTGGGCGTCGACCCTGGGCAAATTTCTCGCGGCCTGGAGCGTCGCGGCTGCAGCGCTGGTGCTGACCTGGCCGCTCTGGATCGCCGTGAATTATCTCGGCGCTCCGGATAATGCCGCAATTGCAACGGGATATCTGGGTGCGCTTTTCCTCGCGGGGGGCTATCTGGCCGTCGGGCAGGCCTTGTCTGCGACGACGTCAAACCAGGTCGTCGCCTTTGTCCTGGGCTGTGGTGCGGCCTTCCTGCTGACCATGGCGGGGCTGCCGCTGGTCCTGTCCGGCCTGGGAGAAGGGGCCCCCGCCTGGCTGACGGAGTTCATCGCCGGTCTCTCGGCGCTGGAGCATTACAACGGCTTCCGTTTCGGCGTCATTGCCTTGCCGGACCTGGTGTATTTCATCGGTTTGATCGCGGCCTCGCTGTCCTGTGCCGGTGTTCTGGTGGCGGAACGCCGCGGGGGTGGTCGATGAAGCGGTCGCTCTATCTGCCCTTGATGATCCTGTCGATCATCGTCCTGTTCGTGGCTGGCAATCATTTCGCGGGCCATGCCCTTCGCGGTGCGCGCGTGGACCTGACCCAGAGCGGGCTATACCGTCTCTCGGAGGGCAGCCAGGATATCATCGACCGGTTGGTCGAGCCGGTCGAATGGCAATTCTATTATTCCCGCTCGATCGCGGCCGACAGCCCGGCCATTCGCAGCTATGCCAGTCGCGTGCGTGAATTCCTGCGCGCCTATGAGCAACGCAGCAGCGGGCGGATCCGCCTGGTTGAAATTGACCCGGCCCCGTTTTCCGCGGACGAGGATGCCGCGATCGCTGCCGGACTGACGGCCCTGCCAACGGAAACCGGGGAACAGATTTTCTTTGGTCTCGTGGCGCGCAATTCCATCGATGAAGCGGCGACCATCGCCCTGTTCGACCCGGCCAATGAGGCACGGCTCGAATATGAGCTGTCGCGCACGATCGCCGATATCGAGCGCGTCTCTGCGCCGCGCCTGGCGATCCTGACCAGCCTGCCGATCTCTCCTGATGATGGTGCTCCCAACCGCTTTGTCAGCGAGCTGGCCAGTCGTTACGAGCTGGTCTGGGTCGAGCGCGGGTTTGATGCGATCCCGGACGCGTCTGCCCTGCTGGTCCTTCACCCCTGGGACCTGTCGGAGACCGAGCTCTATCTCGTTGACCAGTTTGCCGTGACCCGCGGTCGCCTTCTGGTGATGCTGGATCCGATGGCGCACATGGCGCTGCGCCCCGGCCCGGATGGTCTGCCACCACTGGATGCCGACCGGAGATCAGATCTGGGGCCGCTGATGGCGCACTGGGGTGTGCGATGGGATCGCGAGACCGTTTCCATGGACCGGACGCTGGGGCTGGACGTGCAGGTGCGCGAGGCCGATGGCCGCTCGCGGACCCTGCCCTATCCGCTCTGGTATGCCGTGCCCGGCAGCCTGATGGATCGGGAGGACCTGGCGACCTCCAATCTGGACCTGGGCGTGAATTTCGGATCTCCCGGTGCCCTGTTCTTTGACGTCGAGAGCGGGTTCACTGTCACGGCGCTGATCGAGACCTCACCGGAAGGGGCGTTGCTGGACGCGGATATCGCGGCCGGTTCGCCGTCGCCTGACCAGTTGCTGCGTGATTACGAGGCCGCGCCCCTGCCCATCACCATCGCGGCCCGCCTGGAGGGCGCCATTTCCTCGGCTTTCCCGGAGGGTCCACCGGCCTCCGACCTCGTGTTCAATCCAGCCGATCACCGCGATATCTCCGACGGGGTGGGCGAGATCATTCTCGTCGCCGATGCGGACTGGCTGGACAATAACTATTACGTGCGATCTGACCCGGTCCTCGGCGACTATATCGTGGCCGACAATCTGAACCTCGCGCTGAACCTGATCGACAGCTCTGTCGGCGATCGAGCGCTTATCAGCCTGCGCTCGCGCACCCCGGCCAACCGTTCGATGACCCGGGTGGACCGTTTGCGCACCGAGGCCGAGACCGAATATTTCGCGCTCCAGTCGCAGCTGGAAACCGAGATCGAGGAGGCGCAAAGCCGGCTGCAAAGCCTGACGCGCTCGGGGTCTGCGTCCGCGCTGGCCAGCGATGCGGCACGGACCGGCCAGGCCGAGGCCCAGGCCCTGAGGCGGCAGATTTCCGAGACGCGCGAACGATTGCGCGAAATCGAACGGGAATTCCGCCAGGATATCGATGCGCTCGATGCCAGCCTGCAATTCTGGACCATCGGTGTACCGCCGGCCCTGGTCATCTTTGCGGGCATTGCCGGTGCCATTTTCCGCCGACGCCGGGGGCGCACATGAGCCAGCGTGTCGACCAGCAAAGACTGAGACACCTCGTCATCATCGCGGCCAGCGCCGTGGTCATGCTGGCGGGCGCCATCACCGTATCCGTCATGGATGTACGCCAGGCGTGGACGCCGGACGTGTCCGGTCCAGTTCTGACCGACTGGAGCGCCAATGTTCAGGCCGCGCGGGAAATCGAGATCGTCAATGCGCAGGAGCGATTTGTCATCACGCGCGCCCCGACCGGCTGGACGATGCCCAGCCGCGACGGGTTCGCCGTGCGCCCGGAACGTCTTGCCGCCCTGGATAACCTGTTGATGAGCCTGGAGTATGAGGGCGCACGGACCGCGGACCCGGGCAAGCATGACCGCCTCTCGCTGGCCGAGGAGGGTCAGGAAAACGGCGCCAATCGCGTGATCCTGCGCGATGCTGACGGCCAGGTTCTCGAGGACATCCTGCTGGGCGCGACGCGGGGTGATACGCTGTATCTGCGCTTCCCCGGCGAGGCGCGCACCTATGCCGCGCGTTTCGATGCAGACATGGATACCGGCTTGCTTGGCCAGCCGGCGGATGAGTGGCTGGCGCTGGATTTCTTGTCGCTTGGGCGCAATGAAATCGCCGCTGCCGAGATCCGGCCCGAGGCCGGACCGCAATACCGCCTGGTGCGCGCGGCCCAGACCTCGCGCAATTTTTCCCTGCGTGAACCGGCGGGCTGGCAACCGATCACGGCTGGTGCGGGCAATGGGCCGGCGACCGCGCTCGGCCGATTGCGCTTCCGCGATGTGCGCCGCGAAGAGCGCCTGACCGGTTCGGTGGTGGCTTTCCACACCGCCGAGACATTTGACGGGTTGCGAGTGACGCTGGACATCATTGCCCAGGGCGAGACCCGCTGGGCCCGCATCCGCACCGAGGCGATCACTGATGATGCCGAAGCCGAGGCGGCACGAATAATAAATGCGAGCCAGGGTTGGGCATTTTTGTTGTCTGATCTCGCGGTCGACCGCATGATT
>JAYZXG010000006.1:0-5850 GCA_036141435.1 Pseudomonadota bacterium
GTCTTGATCGAGGCTGGATCTTGCGTCGGAGAAGGGGTGAGACTAGGGCGCTATGCGCGCACCGGCCCAAATGTCAGTTTGCTGGGAGGGGCAGTCCTTGAAGACCGCTCATTCGTTGGCGCCGGTGCTGTTGTGGATGAAAAGCAGACGCTTTCACACGATTCACGTTTGGCAGCACTATCTGTGTTGCGGGGCCCATCAAAACCGGGTTGTCTGTATGCCGGTGCCCCCGCTACCGAGAAAAAGGGCCGCTCGTAACCTCGGTAACGATGCGACTGTTGATCAGGTCGGACAGGTTTTCCTCAGTCGGGAATGCGGACTTGTAAACGGCCTCGAGTTCACCTGACTGATAGGCCTTTGCCCAGACTTGCCAGTGGAATGCGAGCTTCGGTCCGAGCTCGTTCTGGCGAATGAAATCCATGATGTGTTCCACCTTCATCAGAAAACGCGGCCAGGACCTGAACGGAAAGTGGTCTATGCATATCTGGTTTTTCTCGACCCCAAAGGGCTTAGAGGTCATCTGCGAGGGGTGCCCCCCCATCGCTATCGAGGATTTGCGGATGCGATGATGGATGGCCTTTGGCTGAACACGGCAAAGCGCCCAGTCCACACCGGGGTCTTCTGCATAGGCGTCAAAATATCCGGGTAGCGGTCGATCTACTCTGAACCGGTAGGCGAACAGATCTGGGTCGGCGTCACTTATCCGAGCGCTGGCCGGCGCAATTCGGTTCACTCGCTCGCAGGAGAGCGTCGGTGTATCTTGTCCGCTAATTCGCTCCAATACGTCGCTGAGGCGCTTGGTGGGTGAATACCAGAACTCGTCAACGTCGGAATGGATAACCCACTCACAATGTTCCTGGTCTGTCAGAAACGCTTCGAGGTGTTCACGACGTTTGGCGGAGGCGAAATTCTGGTTTGCGTCGGAGCGCAGCAGCGTGATTGGAAATGTGCCAGCATGGTCCTGAATCCATTCCGTCGTTCCGTCCTTCGATTCCATATCCCAGAACGCAATCCTGTCGATGCCGGATTCTAGGTGATGGCTTACGAATTGCGGTAGGATGTCCAAGTCGTCGATTGTCGTTGCTGCGAGGCCAAGCAAGTTCTCAGGCCCTCCGTCGGAAGAATGTGGTTGCAAGGTATAAAGATCGGTTTTTCATACAACAATCAGAAGCACTGATCTTGAATATGTGTTAGCCCTAACATTCGTGCTATACACGGCCTGACTGATAAAGAGGCATATCTTTATGGCTGAGCTTGTCCCAGTAGAACCCTTTGATATCGTTGTGTTTGGAGCGACGGGTGACCTCGCTCTTCGCAAGCTTGTCCCGGCGCTTTTCCATCGCTGGTGTGATGGTCAAATTCCGGCGGAGTCCCGCATCGTGGCGGCGTCTCGTGAGGACATGCCGACGGAAAAATACTGGGACCTGGCCGCGACCCACGTGCTCAGCGAGGATTCGTCGGACAACCGGCGTGCGCGCTGGAAGGAATTTCTCGCCCACGTCACCTATGTGGCTGTTGATGCCACCGGCGCAGGCGAGGGCTGGCCGCAACTGGCCCATGCGCTCGACGATGCTGAGAACAAGATCCGCCTGTTCTATCTGGCCCTGCCGCCCTCGCTGTACGGCCCGGTCTGCAAGGCCATTGGCGCGCACAAGCTGAATACGCCGAACGCCCGCATCGTGCTGGAAAAGCCCATCGGGTCCAATTTCCACACCGCACGGGAAATCAATGACAGCGTGGGCGACGTATTCCCCGAGAATTCGATTTTCCGGATCGACCACTATCTCGGCAAGGAGACGGTGCAAAACCTCCTCATCCTTCGGTTTGCCAATTTCCGGTTCGAGCCGATGTGGAACGCGAATGGTATCGACCACGTGCAGATCACGGTGGCGGAATCACTCGGTGCCGGTCAGCGCGCCAGCTATTATGACCGCTCCGGCGCGCTGCGGGACATGGTTCAGAACCATTTGCTCCAGCTCGCTTGCCTGGTTGCGATGGAAGCGCCGTCCTCGCTCGATGCAGATGCCGTGCGGACCGAGAAAATGAAGGTGCTCAGGGCCCGTCGCACCCTCGATGAGGAATCGGTCGCCCGTGACGTGGTCCGTGGTCAGTACCAGTCCGGGGCCGTCGAGGGCGAGGGTGTTGACGGCTATGCCGAAGAGGTCGGGCATGACAGCCAGACAGAGACCTTTGTGGCGATCCGCGCCCATATCGATAACTGGCGCTGGGCCGGCGTGCCCATCTACATGCGGACGGGCAAGCGCATGGCCGCGCGTCGCAGCGAGATCATCGTCCAGTTCAAGGATGTCCCGCATGACGTGGTCGGGGCCAGCAATGCCGGTACCCATCCCAACCGCCTCATCATCCGCCTGCAGCCGGATGAGGGCGTCAAGTTGATGCTGACCACCAAGGACCCGGGGCCGGGTGGGTTGCGCCTGCGCTATGTGCCGTTGAATCTGAGCTATGCCGAGCATTTCGAGGAAGACTATCCGGATGCCTATGAGCGCCTGTTGATGGCTGTGGTTCGCGGCAATCTGGGCCTGTTCATGCGCCGCGATGAAGTCGAGGCGGCCTGGCGCTGGGTCGATGGCATTATCCAGGCCTGGGATGATGGACAGTCCAAGCTCTTTGGCTATCCGGCCGGCACGGACGGGCCGACGCAATCGGCACTTCTCCTGGCGACTGAAGAGAGGGAGTGGTTTGATGCCTCCAGTGCTTGATGAGACTCTGACCGTGCATGCGTCCGTGGACGCGATGGCGGAGGTTCTGGCCGTTGATATCGCGGAGCGCCTTGCCGCGTCGATCGATGCGCGCGGAGCGGCGTCGCTGGCAGTTTCGGGCGGCTCCACGCCGAAACCCCTCTATGAACGCCTGTCCCACGCCGAACTCGAGTGGGACAAAGTGACGGTTGTCCTCGTTGATGAGCGTTGGGTGGACCCGGGCCAGCCCGGTTCGAACGAGGATTTTGTCCGTCAGTCCCTGATTCAGAACAAGGCGGCCAGCGCCCGATTTCTGGGGCTGAAGGCTGCGGGTGCAAAGCCCGCCGACGGACTGGCAGAAGCCGAAAGCCGTCTCACCGACCTGCCGGTGCCGCTGGATGTCACGGTTCTGGGCATGGGCAATGATGGTCACACGGCCAGCTGGTTCCCGCACGCGACCGGCCTGACATCCTGTCTGGCTTCGGACCGGGCGCTGCTGGCTGCTGTTCGGGCCGAGCGGTCGGAGGTCACCGGCGATCATCTCGACCGGATCACCCTGACCCGCCGCCCCATCGTCCAGTCCGGTGCGATCTATCTGATGCTCAACGGTGCGGCCAAACGCACAACGCTTGAGGCGGCAATCGCCGGATCCGATATTGATGAAATGCCCATCCGGTCATTGCTGCAGGACGACAGCGTGCCGATGTCCATTCACTGGGCCAGCTAAAGCGAAGAGGAAAACCATGTCTCTCAATGATACTCTTCACCGCGTCACTGAGCGGGTCCGCGAGCGGTCCCGGGGTACGCGCCAGGCCTATCTGGACCAGATGGACCGCGCGATCGGCGAGGGCCGGAATCGCGATGTGCTCTCCTGTGGAAACCTGGCCCATGGATTTGCGGCCTGTGGTGGCGCCGACAAGCGCGCCCTGAAGGATGGTGGCAGCGCCAATATCGGCATCATCACCGCGTATAACGACATGTTGTCGGCCCACCAGCCCTTTGAGACCTATCCCGATATCATCCGGGACGAACTGCGCCAGCACGGCGCTGTCGCCCAGGTCGCCGGCGGGGTTCCAGCCATGTGTGACGGCGTGACCCAGGGCCAGGACGGTATGGAGCTGTCCCTGTTCAGTCGTGATGTGATCGCGATGGCAACGGCAGTCGGCCTGTCTCACAACATGTTCGACGCTGCCCTGTTCCTGGGCGTGTGCGACAAGATCGTGCCCGGGCTGATGATGGGCGCGCTCCGCTTTGGCCATCTGCCTGCGATCTTCGTCCCCGCCGGCCCGATGCGCTCGGGTCTGCCGAACCCGGAAAAGGCGCGGGTGCGCCAGCTCTATGCCGAAGGCAAGGTCGGGCGTGATGCGCTGCTGGAAGCGGAAAGCAAGAGTTACCACTCGCCGGGCACCTGCACGTTCTACGGGACGGCCAATTCCAATCAGATGCTGATGGAAATCATGGGCCTGCACGTGCCGGGCTCGGCTTTCATCAATCCGACCGATCCGCTGCGGGACAAGTTGACCCGTGCGGCCGCCAAACGGGCGCTCGAGCTGGTTCACCAGGGCGAGGACTTCACGCCGATCGCGCATGTCGTCGACGAGCGCGCGATCGTCAATGCGATTGTCGGTCTGCACGCGACAGGCGGATCGACCAATCACACCATCCACCTGATTGCGATCGCCCGTGCGGCCGGTATCGCCATCAACTGGCAGGATTTCGACGAGCTGGCCGCGGTGACACCGCTGCTGTGCCGTGTCTATCCGAACGGTCCTGCCGATGTGAATCATTTCCACGCCGCCGGAGGGCTGGCGCTTGTGATCCGCGAGCTGCTCGATGCAGGCCTCCTGCATGGCGATGTGAAAACGGTCGCCGGGGACGGCCTGGAACACTATACGCGCGAGCCTTACGACAATGACGGCGCCCTGGCCTGGTCCGAGGGGACCCGGGAGAGTGCCAATCTCGATATTGTTCGTCCCGTCGCAGAACCTTTCTCTGCCGATGGCGGGCTGCGTGTGCTGGACGGCAATGTCGGGCGTTCCGTCATCAAGGTCTCGGCCGTGAAGCCGGAAAACCGCGTCGTCGAGGCCCCTGCCGTTGTATTTGAAAGCCAGGGCGATCTGATGGACGCCTTCAAGGCCGGCGAGCTTGAGCGCGACTTTGTCGCCATCCTGCGTTTCCAGGGGCCGCGGGCAAACGGCATGCCGGAACTGCACAAGCTGACGCCGGCGCTGGGGTCGCTACAGGACCGGGGCTTCAAGGTTGCGCTGGTGACCGACGGACGCATGTCCGGCGCGTCGGGCAAGGTCCCGGCGGCCATTCATGTCAGCCCCGAGGCTGCACTCGGCGGCCCGCTGGCGCGCGTCAAGACGGGTGACATGATCACGCTGGATGCCGAACGGGGCACCCTCGAACTGGTCGCAGACGGATTTGAAACCCGCGAACTCGCGCAGCTGGATACGTCGGTAACGCTGGGAATGGGGCGCGAGCTCTTCACCGGTTTCCGCGCGGTTGCCAGTGCGGCGGAAGAGGGCGCAATCTCCATTCCCGGATTGGGTGAGAACACGATCCAAGAGCCGGTGATGGCCTGATCATGGGTGCGACTGACCGTTATCTCGTAGCCGATATCGGCGGGACCAATGCGCGTTTTGCGATGGTATCGGGATCCGTGCGCTCCGGATTCGAGCTGGAGGAAACCCGGCGCCTGAAAAACGAGGATTTCGAGCATTTGCGGGATGCCGCGCATGCCTTTCTCGAGAGTTGCTCGGGCGGGCACCCCTCGCGCGCCTGTTTTGCCGTGGCCGGGCCGGTTTCAGAGGGCAAGGTCAAGCTGACCAATTCGACGTGGCGCTTTTGTCCCAAGGACCTCGCAGAGGACCTCAGGCTCGAGCAATTGCTGCCCGTCAATGATTTCGCGGCCCAGGCACGCGGCGCTCCGCTCAGCGCGTCCTGGGGTGCCTACTGTGGACCGCCCGCTGGGTCCGCGTCGACCTCGCCTTCGCCGCCCCCGCTCTCGGTTCCCGGGCTGCGCGCTGGACCACCGCAGACACCGACCTCCTCGCTCGTGTTGTCGGATGCCTGTACGCCACCCGACACCGGGTCCTAGAGCTGCGCGTCCACGAGGACACCCTCGCCGACCTCCGTCTGTGCTGCT
>JAYZXG010000007.1:0-3280 GCA_036141435.1 Pseudomonadota bacterium
CACCTGACGCTCACACACCAGATCCGACCCACCGATATTGCGCACATGCTGCTGCAATGCATCGAGGGCGCCCGTGGGCAGACGGTCTTCCGGCAGGCTGGGAACGCGCGAATCCGTGCACGCCGCAGCCATGGCGACACAGAGCAGACCGGACCAAAGATGACGAGTTTTCATACTGGCGCCCTTGCAGCGCCCCCCAACAATCCCAGTGTAGCAATTTTCCGCGCGCTGTCATGTGACAAGACGGTGAGGCCCGGTCAGCGATTTGCCGCATGGATTGGGACCTAGGCAAACACAACGCATCTGCTAAAGAGTTGAGCCATGTTCTTGCGAGACCTTTGGTATTTCGGAGCCCTTTCGAGCGAGCTCAAACCCGGCCAGCACCTCCACCGTGAGCTGCTGGGCCAGCCCATCCTGTTTGGCCGGGACCATCAGGGTCGAGCCTACGCGCTCAAGGATATCTGTCCGCATCGTGGCATCCTGCTGTCGGCCGGTGAAGTCCAGGACCATGATGGCGAGACCCAGGTCGAATGCCCCTATCATGGCTGGCGTTTCCGGACCGACGGGTCCTGTGCGGCCATTCCGTCCCTGACCGGCGACCAGGCCGAGGCGATGGACCTGTCCAAGATCAAGACCCGCGCCTTCCCCGTGCACGAGGACCAGGGCCTGATCTGGATCTATTATGCCGAGGACGACGACGCTGAACCGGTCATCGATCCGCCCGTGCTGGATCTGCCCGAAGGTGCCCAGCCCCGGATGATCGTGCGGGACATCTTCAATTGTCATGTTGATCACGCCGTGATCGGCCTGATGGACCCGGCACACATTCCCTACATTCACCGTCAGTGGTGGTGGCGCACCGCCAAGTCCGTGAAGGAAAAGGAAAAAGAGTTCGGTCCGGTGGAGCGGGGCTTCTCGATGCTGCCGCATACACCGTCGTCGAATTCCTTTCTCTACAAGTTCCTCGGCAAGGACCGATCCACCGAAATCCGGTTCCAGCTGCCCGGCCTGCGCACCGAATACGTCAAGGCAGACGGCAAGCATTTCACCGGTTTCACGGCGGTCACGCCGACCAATGAGAACTCCACTGCCATCACCATCGTGGTGTACTGGAACCACCCGCTGCTGAACGTCGTGCCCAAGGGGCTCCTGCGGAAGGGCATCGAGACATTCGTGGGACAGGACCGCGACGCGGTGAACGCGCAGCAAGTCGGCCTCGCCTATGATCCGAAACTGATGCTCATCCACGACAGTGACGTGCAGGCAAAATGGTATTTCGCGCTGAAGCGGGCCTGGACCAAGCATCGTGAGACCGGCGAAGCGTTCAAGAACCCGGTAAAGCCCGCGACGCTCAGATGGCGTAGCTGACGCCCGGTCGAGACCGTGCGTCACTCAGGCCGACACAGGGCGGACCGTGATCACTGCCACAAGGCGCAAACGTCGCATGGACGTGCCCGGTACTCCTGTCTATATCCCCCGCATGGTCGGTTTTCTGAATATTCTGCTTTACGTCGCGATGGCCGCAGTTGTTGCAGTCCTCGTCTTCGGCATCGTCAATCTCTACAAGAGTGACGAGAAGTCCCGCTCCCGCTCGAACAAGCTCATGCGCTTGCGCGTGGTCCTGCAGTTCACAGCGATCTTGCTGATTGTGGCGATCTATTTCGTCAAACAGCAGTTCGGCGGCTAGGTCCGAAAGCCACCGCCTGCCGGCTCGGCCGAGAAGATCGGAGCGCTCCCGCCCACTCAGGCGGAATGACGTTCCTCGCTCTCCTGACCGGGCTTGATCACGGCACTGATGGTCGACACCAGTTGCTCGGGATTGAGAGGCTTGGACAAGTGAGCCACGAAACCGGCCCGCTTCTGCTCCTCGACCTGTTCGGGCATGGCATCGGCCGTGAACGCGATCGCGGGAACAGACGGCCGACCGGCCTCACGCTCCCAGCGCCGGATATTCTCAAGCGCTTCGACGCCGCCCATGATCGGCATGCGCATGTCCATCAAGAGCACGTCGAACTGTCCCGACTTGCAGGCTTCCACCGCAGCGGCACCATCTTCCACCAGCGTCAGATCAACATCGGTCTGGTCAAGGAATGACTTGAGGACGAGCCGATTGGTGAGGTTGTCCTCGGCGGCCAGCACCCGCACACCCGCGAGCCGTGATCCGGCATCGGCTGCAGCACCGGACCCACCAGCCGGCTCGATCAGAGAGGAGCTGGTCGGCACCAGCGGCAGATCGATGATGAAGCGTGTGCCACGGCCGAATTCTGACTCAACCTTGATCGTTCCCGACATGCGCCGCACAAGCCCGCGGACAATCGACAGGCCGAGCCCGGTTCCTCCAAAGCGGCGGGTGGTGGATTCATCCGCCTGTACGAACTTGTCCCAGATAACAGCCAGCTGCTCGTCGGTGAGGCCGATACCCGTATCTTCAACCACGACTTCCACGCGCTCGGCATTGGCCTTGATCTCCAGGCTCACGCGCCCGTCATCGGTAAACTTGATCGCGTTCGCAATCAGATTGTCGACAATCTGGGACAGGCGATGCCGGTCACCCAGCCGGACATCGCCATCCGCGATGTCCGTTGTGACCTCAAGCTGAAGCCCCTTGTCCTCAGCCATGTTGGAATAGAGCGACGCAACCCGGTCCGCGAACACGTTGAGGGAGAACGGCAGCTGTTCGAGCTCGATTTTCTCGGCCTCGATTTTCGACAGGTCGAGGATGTCGTTGAGCATCTGGAGCAGCGCATCAGCGGAGCTGGTGATGACATCGACCTGGTCGGCGATCTCGTCATCCAGATCCGGGCGAGACCTCAATGACCGGGCCATGCCGAGGACCCCGTTCAACGGCGTTCTCAACTCATGGCTCATATGTGCGAGGAAGCCGGATTTGGCGCGGCTGGACTGCTCCGCGGCCTCACGCGCATCAACAAGGCTGGAGATATCACTGATCGAGCCCGCCATGCGGACGGGTTTCCCGCACTCGAACTTGGCAATGCCGGCAGCGCGGAACCAGCGATACGCCCCGTCCTTGCAGAGAAGACGATAATTCAGTTCGTACTCTTTGCCTTGGTGAAGGTGGGCCTGCACAGCCTCCAGCACGCGCTCCTTGTCATCTGGGTGAAGCGCATTGGCAAAGGAATCGAAGACGTGCGGGAATTCACCCTCGTGATATCCCAGCAATTCCAGGAAACGCGGCGAATACCAGACCTCATCGGTCCGCACATTCCAGTCCCAGATGCCGTCGTTTGAACCCCGTACGGCGAGCGCAAACCGCTCCTGG
>JAYZXG010000008.1:0-5996 GCA_036141435.1 Pseudomonadota bacterium
GATACCAGCGCTCGTCACCCTCCAGGGTTTGCTGCCATTGCAGTCCGATCCCGTAGGACCAGCCATTGTCCGCCGCACCATGATGGTTCAGCGATGTCCGCATCAGATCCAGGTATTCGTCTGACAGCGCCTCGCCGGAGAACCAGGCATCACCCCAGCGCGCCAGATCGGTCGCGGTAAAGGCCCAACCTCCGCCGCCCCACTCAAACGCAGGGTCATAGGTCAGCCGCTCATAGTCACCCGCCTTGGTGGGAATGCCCGGAAAAGTCTGCTGGAAGCGTTGATGCATGTATGCCGCTGTCAGGCGTGGCATTTCGCGGCGCTGGCGCTCGGTTTCGCTGAGGCCCAGCGGCTGGATGAAACGCTCGTCCACAAAGGCTTCCAGGGTCTGCCCGCTGACGTGTTCAACCACGAAGGCGATGATGGTGTAATTGGCATCGGAATAACGGAAACCTTCGCCGACAGCGAAGAGCGGCTCCAGCCCGCCCAGTGGGCGCAGCAGGTCTTCATGGCTGAGCCCCTGGTCCGCCAGATCCAGATTTTCAACCGCGGACAGGCGCAGCGCCTCGCGGATCGGCTCGGTCTCGAAATAATCGATCGGAATGCCCGAGGAGTGGTTAAGCAACTGCTCCAGCGTCACTTCGGCAGAATTGGGTAGCGGATCGAACCAGTCCTGCCCGGCCAGATATTGTGCCGCGCGGTCATCCAGGGCCACCCGCCCGTCCTCGACCAGTGCCATCAACGCAGCCGCGACGAAGGTCTTGCCCATGGAACCGCCTAGCAGGCGATGATCCGTGCGCATCTCGATGCCTGCTTCCCGATCGGCGTGCCCGGTCGCCACGGCGATTGTACGGTCATCAGACAAGTGCAGGGCGACAGACGCTCCGGCGAAGCGGGTCGGGTGTTCTGCCGCCCCGTATTCCTCCAGCACCGCCAGGATCGCCTGCTCGATCGCCGCCGGGTCCTGTGCGTCAGCACTCATGGCCAGCCCACTCGCTGACAGGCTAAATCCGATAATGACGTGTTTCATGACAGCCCCCTGTTTGTTCGCAGGATGGGCGAAGATGGTGCGAGCGCCGAGTTAAATCGCGGACATGGACCGGCAATCAGGACTTCTTGCGTCCCGGTGCGTAACCGCCGGTCTCGAGGTATTCGCGTTCCTCGGCCGTGCTCTGCCGCCCCAGCGCCTCATTGCGATAGGGGAAACGACCGAACCGCGCGATGACTTCACGGTGCTTGATCGCATGTCGCAGCGTGCCCTCACCCACAAGGCGCTCGCGAACGAGCTCGATACACAGGTCCTGGAACCCGATGTGCTCACCGTGCATGAACGGCATGTATACAAAATCGCGGCGGCTTTCGTCGATCGCCCAGTCAAAGCCGCGATCAATCATGTCCAGCGACACATTGCGGGCGAGCACGTCATAGGAGAACGCCCGGCCAGAGCCCCGCCAGATATTGCGCGGGAACTGGTCGAACAACAAAACCAGGGCAAAGGCGCTGTCAGGATTGCCCAGCCAGGTATGGCCGCCCGCCTTCATCAGGCGGGCGTGCTGGTCAACGGCACGGGCAAAACGTCGACGCACCTGCGCGTCGAACGCGGGTGAGACGGCGTACCATTTCTTGGGTCCGGCCGTGTTGAACCAGAAGTCGATGATCTCGTCGGGGGTCGGTGTCAGCACGCTCATACGCGCAGTTTACCGCCCACGATCTGCTCGTACAGCTCTTGTGTAAGTCGCACATACTTCCCGATCGTCGGGTGATCGAAATAGAGCGGATCGGAGATCTTTTTCGGGTCGAACCCGTCCTTGACCAGGTCCACCTTGCGCAGCTTGAACGTGCCGGTCGTGTCCCCCTGTTCCTGCAGACGCAGGAAAAGCGGGCGTGCAAAGGTCGGCAGGGCGTCATGGATATGTTCGCGCAGGGCCTCGAGGTCGATCTGGCCGGCCTTGGCGACCAGGGCGGCCATGCCGGCGCGCCCGGAATGCCCCTCAACCTCGACGCCATAGACGTTGGCCTGTTCGATGCCGTCAAAGCTGAGCGCTTCGGCGACCTCGCCCGTGGCGACATTCTCCGACTTCCAGCGGAAGGTGTCACCGACCCGGTCGACAAAATAGTAATACCCCAGCGCGTCACGAGTCATCAGGTCACCGGTGCGGAACCAGGCATCGCCCTCTTCATAGACATTGCGCAGGATCTTCTTCTCGGTGTCTTCCTTGGAGCCATAACCGTCGAAACGGAAACGTGCATCGGTCGGGTCGATCCGGCCGATGGCCTCGCCCACTTCGTCAGGACCACAGCGGACGCAATGCCCGTCAGCGCCGCGAACCGGCACTTCCGCGTCCATGTCGAACTTGACCAGGTCGATATTGAACCGGTGCTTGAGATAGCTGGGTACACGGCCGATGGCGCCGGGCTGGTTCATTGCATTGACCAGGCCGACATTGCCTTCGGTCGATCCATAGAATTCGATGATGTCCGGCAGGTTGAAGCGCGCCTGGAACTGCTCCCAGACATCGCGGCGCATACCATTGCCGATGGCGCAACGCAGGGTGTGCGACTGCTCTTCCGGCACCTCATCGGAATTGACCAGAAATCGGCACAGTTCGCCGACATACATGAACAATGTCGCCTTGTGTCGCTGGACATCCGGCCAGAAATTCGACGCAGAGAATTTCGGCCGCACGATCACGGAACCCCCGAAGGACAGCGCACAGCCGACACCACACAGCCCGCCCGTGGCGTGATAAAGCGGCAGTACCATCATCATCCGGTCGCTCGGCTTGGCCTTGGACGCGATGGCAAAGATATTGAGATAGTAGAGCGCCCGGATATGCGTCATCAGCGCGGCCTTGGGCAGGCCCGTCGTGCCCGAGGTAAACATTTTCAGGACCGGATCGGACGGCTTCACATCCTGGCGTTTCTCCGCCGGAATACGCGCACCGGACTGCTCCGCAACTGCCGCGTTGAAATCACCGGACCAGTCATATGCCCCGTCAACGACCCACGGCTTGGCCTCGATCTCGGCGGCGTCACAGGCGGAGCGGTAGGCGTCGACCAGTTCGTCCGCGATGATGGCGTGGCGCGTCTCGCCAATGTTCAGGCAGTGGGCCAGCGACGCTCCGGACAGCTGGTTATTGAGCAGGGACGTGACCACGCCGACCTTGGACAGGCCGAACCAGATGGCGATGTATTCCCAGCGATTGGGCATGAAGAGCGCAACGGTCTCGCCCTTTTTCAGGCCTTGCGCCAGCGCCCAGTTGGCGACCCGGTTCGCATAGGCATCGAACTCCGCGTAGCTGATATCGCCGTCATCGGTGATGGCCATCGGTCGGTCGGCAAACTTGTCGACCGTTTTCTCGATGTGATCGGGAACTCGGATACCGGAGCCGGGCCCGACTTTCTTGATCTGTTTGAGGACGCGCAGCATCCCGGAAACATATTCGACTTCACGACCGATCGCGGTGAACAGGCCCATTATCAACTCCCCGATAGACGGATTCATCCGTTCTGCTTGGGAAAAACGATACGTTGGTCAGGCTTTCCGTCAAGCGAAGCCGGGCATGCACGCGGGAAGTGTGATGCGCATTTCAAAAGATTTCCGGAGGAATTTGCGTCAAGCGCGTCGACCATACCGGTATTCGCGAAATTCTGCCCCCAGCGCCGCACAGATGGCGAGCAAGCCCAAGTCCTTGATTAAAAAGATCCCCGCTCCGCTCATAAAGGGGAAACCGCCGAGGTCAGAGGACCAGCTGCCGGGGAAGCTGAACAGGAAGGACAGCGTAATAATAAATGTGACCGACGCCATCATCAGCCCGATCGCGTAAAGCCCCCTGTTGAAGCCGGATGCCAGCAGGAACAGTACCGTCACGATCTCTATGACGCCGATAATGTAGGAGACGACCTGGATCTCCATGAAATTCAGCATCCACGAGAACAGCAGGCTTGTCTGGATCAACGGCTCGATGCCACGCGCCTCGACAGCCGTAAACTTCATCGCCCCGATCCAGAACAGGACGATGACGAGCCCCGACATCATCACCGGCCGGCTCCAGCGACGAAGGTCACTGTGCCGACTGGAGAACATGCGCGAATGGTCGAAACTGCCCGCCCACATCGCCAGGCCCAGAATACCCAGATATTTCAGGATGCCCTGGCCTGACCCGATGGCCGGAAAGCCGCCCGCCTCCTCGATCCAGACCGGATTGGTCAGGAAAACCGTAAGTGTCAGGGCGCAGTAGACACCCAGCATGATGAAACCGATCCGCCGGAAACTGCCGCTGGGCAATGGCGCGCCGATCAGGCAGGCCATGATCACCTGATAGACCCCGATTGCCTTGGCCGCCGACGCGGCCTGCGGCTCGAGTCCGGACAGGAAGACATGGCCCGAGATCCAGTTCATCATCACCAGATCGCCCTGGGCCGTGAAACTCATCGCTCCCAGCCAGAGGAAGATAATGGCCAGGCTGGCCCGTGCGAACAGCACCGCATTGGTGATCGAAAGCAAGATCATCTCCCCGACAGACTCGCAACGCGCACGACGCTAGCACTGCTCGTCCCGGCTGTGGAGTGGGCGCGCGCCGTGAGGCGTGAGTTTCGGTGGGCCCTTTCCCATCAAGGGAAAGGAGGATTGTTGCCCCAGCCGATTTATCGACGTCATCCCTGCGAAGGCAGGGCCCCAGTTCATAGGGCCCGCTACGTCTCCAGAAAGCGCCTTCTCCTGAAACACGGCGCCCTTCGAACTGGGCCCCGATCGTCATCAGGGTGACGGTGTAGTGGTGTCTGTCCTCCCCATAAGGGAGGAAAAGCGAGCACACCCGACGCCAAAGGCGTCGCAAGCGCGACCGCACGCCGGCCGGTCAGGCCGCCCCATCGGAGGCGTGAGCAAAGCGAACTGCCGTGAGATCAAGAAAATGGTGCCCCTGGTCAGACTCGAACTGACACTCCTTGCGGAAACGGATTTTGAATCCGTCGCGTCTACCAATTCCGCCACAGGGGCTCGCTTCACGAGCGGTGGCGCAAGCTGCCGATTGGGCCCTGAAAAGTCAACGGTTCTATGCGCTCGACTGCCTGTCCGGTCGCAGTTAGTGTCTCCCCGGTTTTCGAGGAAGCTCCATTGACCGAAACAGCCGAAAAACTTGGCCTGATCAGCGCGCTTGAAGACATTGCCGACGCCGCGGGCGATGACGGCATGACGCTGGGCGAATTTGTCGATGCGCTGGGCGAGCGCGCGTTCGGCATCATCCTGTTCGCCATGGCCCTGCCGATTTCGATCCCTTTCCTCTACGGCGTTCCGCAGGTGATGGCACTGCCCATGATGGCGCTCTCGGCACAGATGGCACTGGGCCGCGAAGAACCCTGGCTGCCGGGCAAGTTCAAGGCACGCCAGCTGGACAAGTCCGGGCTGGATGGCATGGCCCGCGGCGGACGCAAATGGTTCGGCTGGCTGGAAGCGCTCGCCCGACCGCGTCTGATCTGGCTGTCCGGACCGATGGCGGAACGTATTGTCGGCGCGATTTTCATCCTCTTTTGTGCCTCGATCCTGGTTCCCCTGCCCGCTACGAATACAACGCCGGGCATTGCCCTGGCGATCGCAGCCCTGGGGCTGCTGACACGCGATGGCCTGCTGGTGCTGGGCGGGCTGTTGCTCGGCCTCGCCTGGATTGCGCTCCTGATGACGCTTTTTTTATTTTTCGGAGACGCCGCGATCGACGTACTCAAGGACTTCATCCGGGGTGCCCTGGGTCGTCAGGACGCGTGATGGTGCGCGCTCTTGTCACGGTGCGAGTGTAGTAAAGGTCCGCAAATATGTCGGTCATGACGCCTATTCTGTCCCAATTTCCGCTGACGCGCTGGCCGCTGATCATGGCCGGATTTTCCCTGGCCATGCTGCTGGGGGCCTGGGGCTTTGAATATATTGGCAAATATCTGCCTTGCGCCCTGTGTTACGACCAGCGCTATATCCATATGGCGGTTATTGGACTGGGCCTGGCCAG
>JAYZXG010000009.1:0-5022 GCA_036141435.1 Pseudomonadota bacterium
GTCGAATGCAGCTGGTTACGTCAAGACACTCTTGGCGGGCGCGCGACCTTGCGTTATACGCCCGTCTCTCGTTCGCGATCTCGCGATCCGGCGCCGCGGTAGCTCAGTGGTAGAGCGCACCCTTGGTAAGGGTGAGGCCGAGAGTTCAATTCTCTCTCGCGGCACCATCTTCCCGATCTCTGGAAATCTTCCGAACCTGCCCTGCGGCTCTAGGGCGACCTGCACGCTGTCTGGACCAGCTTCCCGGCAGACGCTAAAAAGCGAGCGGGATCTGAGGGGATGTCATGCAGTCCGATTTAATGCGTGCCGGCAGTTTGCTTGTCGCCACGGCCGTTCTGGCCGGAGGCGCGGTCTGGGCGTCGCCACACCTCGGCCTGGCGGCCACTGACCTGCCGCGCGAACAGCGCCTGTATTCCATTCTGAACATTACCGAGGATCCGTCCGTCTGGGCCGCCTGTCCGCTGGACCAGTCAGCGCTGCGCTCGCGCATCGAGAGCCGCCTCGCGGCGAACAATCTGGATGCGGTCTACAGCCCGATTGCCGACGGTCCCGACGTGATGATGCATGAAGCAGAGGCGCGCATGGCCGACGATCAGGATTGCGACTGGACAATCCGGGTGAACTATCAGGGCAATAGTCATACGCTCGTGCGATGACTGCCTTTTTCCCTGACACCGAAGCGTTCAATACAGGCCGATTCGAAACCTCGGACGGACATGTCCTGTTCTGGCAGGAGTGCGGCAATCCGGATGGCATTCCCCTGCTCTTCCTGCATGGCGGGCCGGGCTCGGGCTGTTCACCCAAATACAGACGGGTCTTCGACCCCCAGCGTTTCCGCATCATCCTGTTGGACCAGCGCGGGGCCGGACAGTCCCGACCCGTCGCCCATCTGGACAACAACACCACCGCGAATCTGATCGAGGACCTGGAAACCCTGCGAGCAAGGCTGGGCCTGGACCTCTGGATTGTATTCGGCCCGTCCTGGGGCTCAACGCTGGCTCTCGCCTACGCACAGGCGCACCCCGGCCATGTCAGCGGATTGGTCGTCCAGGCGGTGTTCCTGGGCACGCAGAGCGAGCTGGACTGGTGGCACAGCCCTGACGGGCTGCAGCGCTTCTTTCCGGATGCCTGGGCAGACTTCATCGCGCCCGTGCCTGAACCTGACCGAACCAGCGCAACACGCGTGCTGGACTGGTATCTGGACGTCATGCAGCAGGAACAGGCTGACGGCTATCCGCTACTGGCCGATCTTGCGACCGCATCGATCACCGAGCTTCGCCGCTCTGCCGTCTATCGCTGGACCGAATATGAGGACCGGACATCCTATCTGGACCAATCAGCGTGTGCTGTCCTCGACGGTCTGCGCGAGCGCGGAGCCGATTACATCGCCTCTCACTCGCTGATCGAGGCGCACTATTTCAAGAACAAGTGCTTTCTCGAGCCCGACCAGCTGATCCGGAATGCCGACCGCCTGCGCGACATCCCGATGGCGATCCTGCACAGCCGCTACGACATGGTCTGTCCACCCCAGTCCGCTTTTCGGCTGGCAGAGGCCTGCCCGCACGCCGCGTTTCACCTTGTGCCCCTGAACGGGCACGGGATGACGGAAACGACGCAGACCGTATTGCGCGAGGTCATGACGCGGTTCCGCGCCTAGACTGGTGCACGCGGCAACAGCGCGTGGATGGCCAGCGTCACCGCCCCGCCCGAAAAATCTCCGCCTGCCGCCGTTAGCACGATCGGTGTGTCGGCGTAGAATGCTTGCGGCCCGATCACGCCGATATTGCCGTCTCCTTCAAGCACACCGAGAGAGCCGCCGAATTTCGACGGCTCCCCCGCAATGCCGCAATCAAAGCTGCTCGCACCGCCGATCGCGCTGCCGGTGCGCACGGACACCCCCAGCACGATCGCGCGACTGGGAATGACAATCGAGGACTGTACGATCGCGCCGCTGAGGGCGGTCAACTCCTCCTCCAGAATCACTGCCCGGGTTTCTGCACCGCTTGCCCCAGCGGCCAGCCCCCTGTCGGGTCCGGCCTGCTCGACCATCCAGCTCCCTCCCCGGTAAACAGCCCACAGATCTTCATCGCGGAGCCAGGCCCGCCACCCGACCTGCGGCACGACTTCGCTCCAGTATCCGTCCCGCCAGACCGCCAGGCTGTTGGTGGAAAAACCAGACCATGCATCCCCGCTGCCTGCGGCCGGACGGACCCAGACCTGGCCGTCAAGCGGCGCGGCGGGCTGAACCGTCTCGGTGCGGCTTTCAACGCTCAGCTGGACCAGCGCGTCCAGTCGCAACAGAGCTTCGTTTACCGTGACATGCTTCTGGGCCTGGTCCGGCATGACGAGCGGAAGCGACAGGCGCGGGCTGGTTTCGGACATGGCGATCTCCTTGCTGTACCTGAAGCTTGCAAGCGTGTGATCGAGGGTGGAGAGGCTCGTGCATTATCCATGCGCAGATCGCGCACTTGACGCAGCCCCCTGTCATGCCTTTTCTCCGGCTCAACAGGATCATTGCGCCGCGAGGTATTCGTCCGATGAGCGAGACTATCCACTCCCTGTCCGGGGGATTTGCCGCCAAGACCGCCGAGGACTGGCGCCCTCTGGCCGAAAAAGACCTGCGCGGGGCGGACTTCGACGAGACTCTCGGACGCGTCAGCGCGGACGGTATCGAACGCGGCCCGGCCTATTTCGAGCGCGCGGCGCGCGCTGATGCCGTGGATACGCTCGAACGCGATCTTCACCTGCCCTGGGGCATGCGCGCTTCTATCGTCGAGGCGACACCGGAAACGGCCAATGCAGCAGCCCTCGCGGACCTGATGGGCGGGGTCTCCGAGCTCGAACTCAACCTCGATCCGCGTGGCGAGACCGGCCTGAACGCCAATGATATCGACGCGCTCGATGCGGCGCTCAAGGGTGTCGACCTGTCCATCGCGCCGATCCATCTCGATGTCATTCTCGGCCAGGGCACGCACGCCCACCACCTGCTGGCCCTCTATGCACGCCGTCGCATCGACGGGGAGATGCTGGAGGGGGGCCTCGGTCTCAACCCGATCGGCCGGGCAGCCCGTCAGGATGTCACGCTGGATCCGGAGTGCTTCGACAAGGCCAAAGCCCATGTTCAGCTCTGCCAGGCCGCGTTTCCGAAACTGAAGATCTTCCGTGCTGACGGCGCCCTCGCCTTCGAGGCCGGTGCGACCGAAGCACAGGAACTCGCCGTCATGGCTGGCAAGGTCGCGGCCTATATGCGCCTGATGGGTGAGTGCGGCATGAGCGCGGATGAGGCGTCTCAGGCCATCGAGATCAAGCTTGCAGCCGACACTGACATTCACCTCACCATCGCCAAGCTGCGGGCGGCACGCCGGATATTCGCGCAGATCGCCAGCAGTTTCGGCGCAACGCAAACACGCGCCAACATCCACGTCGGCACGGCCGGCCGCATGCTCAGCGCGAGGGACCCGTGGACCAATCTGATCCGCAATGCCTGTGCGGGCTTTGCAGCAGCAGCTGGCGGCGCGGACAGCATCACCATCCGACCGATGACAGATGCGCTGGGACGCCCCGGCAGCTTTGCGCGTCGCGTGGCCCGCAACCTTCACATCCTGCTCGCAGAGGAAAGCCATATCGGCAAGGTCACTGACCCCTCAGCCGGAGGCTATTTGCATGAGCACCTGACCGAGCAGCTGGCGCAGACGGCCTGGGCCATGTTCCAGGACATCGAACGCAAGGGCGGCCTGGTGACGGTGTTCGGCGATGGCTCGCTGCAGGCCGAGATCCTTGCCGCCCGCAATGCGCGGCTGAAAGACATTGCCGACGGCAAGGATGTCATCCTCGGTGTCACTCAATATCCCGACCCGGATCCCAAACGCGTCGAGACCGGCGGCTCCTGGGGCGAGATGACCTCCCCCGACAGCCCGCTCGCGCCGGTTTTCCTGGCCACGGCGTTCGAAGGAGAGAAGTAATGCAGAACCCTGACTTCACTCGGATCGAGCTCGGCGCGCTGGAGACCGGCAATGGTGGCGCGCGCCGCGAATGGACACCGGCGGAAGGTATTCCGATCAAATCGCAATACCGCGCGAGCGACAGTGACGGCATTGATTTCCTGACCAGTGTCCCGGGCGCAGCGCCCTTTGTGCGCGGCCCCTACCCGACCATGTACGGGCAACGCCCCTGGACCATTCGTCAATATGCCGGTTTCTCGACGGCGGAAGACTCCAACGCCTTCTACCGCCGCAATCTGGCCGCCGGTCAGAAAGGCCTTTCCGTCGCGTTCGACCTGGCCACTCACCGCGGTTATGACAGTGATCATGACCGCGTTGCCGGTGATGTCGGCATGGCCGGAGTCGCGATCGACAGCATCTATGACATGCGGACCCTGTTTGACGGCATCCCACTCGACCAGATGTCTGTCTCCATGACAATGAATGGCGCGGTCCTCCCGGTCCTGGCGCTCTATATCGTTGCGGCCGAGGAACAGGGCGTCAGCCCGGACAAGCTTTCGGGCACGATCCAGAACGACATCCTCAAGGAATTCATGGTGCGGAACACCTATATCTATCCGCCCCAGCCTTCCATGCGGATCATCTCGGACATCTTTGCCTATACCTCGGCGAACATGCCGAAATACAACTCCATCTCGATCTCGGGCTATCACATGCAGGAGGCCGGCGCGCCGGCAGACCTGGAACTGGCCTACACGATCGCGGACGGTCTGGAATACATCCAGACGGGTGTGGATGCCGGCCTGGACGTGGACGCCTTCGCGCCCCGCCTCTCCTTCTTCTTCGGCATCGGCATGAATGTCTTCATGGAGATCGCCAAGCTGCGCGCAGCGCGCCTGTTGTGGGCCAAGCTGGTCAAGGAGCGCTTTGCTCCCAAGTCCGACAAGTCAATCTGCCTGCGCACCCACTGCCAGACCTCCGGCTGGTCACTGACGGCCCAGGACGTATTCAACAATGTCGGTCGCACGGCACTGGAAGCCATCGCCGCGGTGGACGGTCACACCCAGTCCCTGCACACCAA
>JAYZXG010000010.1:0-3186 GCA_036141435.1 Pseudomonadota bacterium
TCGGGTTCGCCCAATCTTCCCCCCCGGGGTCGGGGGGCCCGCCCCCGCGTGGGCTCCGGGGGGGGCGCGGGGGCCCCCCCCCACCCCCCCCCCGCTGCCCTCCGCGCTGCGCGCTCCGGCCCCTCCGTCGGCTGCGCCGACACCTCCCCGGTGGGGAGGATAAGAGAAGTCAGCCCACATCAGCCGTCCCCCTCAACCATGTGATACGCTATCGCGCTTTCCCCGCGTTCATTGAGCGCTTCGGCGAGACGAAGACGCTCTGCCACGGGTTTGTTCTGTGAGAGTTTGGCCTTGCCTTCGAGGCGTTCGATCTCCAGCTCGAAGGGCTGGATCGCGGCCTCGAGCATGGCGCGTTTTCTTTCTTCCAGATTGGTGATCCGCCACTGCTCCTCGAAATCGGCGATCTGGGAGGAGAGCGCCCGTTCGGCGTCCTCGCCTTCCAGGGCGACCAGTTTTCCGTGGGCATGCACGGCGATGTAATTCCAGGTGGGAACATTGTCATTGGGATCGGAATACCAGGTCGGCGAGACATAGGCGTGCGGTCCGGAGAAGATCGCGATCGCCTGCTTGCCGTCCTGGATGGCCTTGGTGACCGGGTTGGCGCGGGCGACATGCCCGACCAGGGCCTGGCGCTCATCGGCCAGTTTCAGCGGGATATGCGTGGCCGCCAGGTCCGGCTCCCCCGGCACCAGGAGAATGGCAAAATCATACGAACGCATCAGCGCCCGCATCCCGGTCTCATTCTCCATCTTGAAGTGCGTGGGGGTGTACATGGCCTAAAGCGTCCTTCCGATCAGGAGTTTCATGATCTCGTTGGTGCCGCCATAGATCCGCTGGACACGGCTGTCGGTCCACATCTTGGCGATGGGGTATTCCTTCATATAGCCATAGCCGCCGTGCAGCTGAACGCACTCGTCGATCACTTCGTTTTGTGCGTCAGACACCCAGTATTTCGCCATCGAGGCCGTGGCCGCGTCGAGCTCGCCCTTCATCAGACGCTCTGAACAATGGTGCACAAACACCTCGGCCAGCGTCGCCTTGGTCTTGCACTCGGCGAGTTTGAACTGGCTGTTCTGGAAATGCAGGATCGGGCGACCAAAGGCCTGGCGCTCCTTGGTATAGGTGATGGTCTCGTGCAGGGCGCGCTTCATGGCACCGACACCCTGGACGGCGATCTGCAGGCGTTCCTGGGGCAGTTTCTTCATCAGCTGGATGAAACCCTGGCCCTCTTCCGGACCGAGCAGCGCATCGGCCGGCACCCAGACATCCTCGAAGAAAAGCTCGGCCGTGTCCTGGGCCTTCATGCCGACCTTGTCGAGCAAGCGACCACGCTTGAAACCCTCGACCTTCTCGGTCTCGACCAGCATCAGCGAGACGCCGTCAAACCCCTTGGTCGGGTCGGTCTTGCAGACCACGATGATGAAATTGGCGGAGCCGCCATTGGTGATGAAAGTCTTCTGGCCGTTGATGCGATAGCCATTGCCATCCTTGACCGCCGTCGTCTTGACGCTCTGCAGGTCCGAACCCGTGCCCGGCTCCGACATGGCGATAGCGCCGATCAACTCACCGGAAATCATGCGCGGCAGGATCGACTTCTTCTGCTCGTCCGAACCGAATTCGGTGATGTAGGGCGCGATGATCGTGTTGTGCAGACCGACGCCCCAGCCGCTCGCGCCCACCTCGGCACCGGCCGTATGGAAGACGTATTCATGGCCCCAGTCACCACCGGCGCCGCCATATTCCTCCGGCACGGACGGGCATAGCAGCCCGGCTTCACCGGCCTTGGTCCAGATCTCGCGATCGACCATGCCCTGCTCTTCCCAGCGTTCAGCATTGGGAACACATTCCTTGGCCATGAAGGCGCGCACCGTATCCTCGAACATGCGCACATCCTCGCGCTCGAGAAAGGCCGGCTTTGGTACGTTGAGTGGGTCCTGAAACACCTAAAAATCCTCCCCTTGTGGCCCGGTCGGGCCTGATCAACCGTCAGGAGCCGGAGCCATCCTCTTTGTCGGGACGGTCTCCGGCGAAACGGGTTCGGCGTTAAAACGCCTCCGCTTGCAGTTCCATCATGCTGTCTGCGCCGGCTTCGACCTTGGCGAGATGCATGGCGGCTTCCGGTACCCAGCGCTCGATGAAGTAGCGCCCGGTGACCAGCTTGTTGGCATAGATAGGATCGCTATCGCCCGCGGCGACCTTGGCCGCGGAAACCTTGGCCATTTTCGCCCACATATAGGTCAGGCAGGTCAGGCCGAAGAGGTTGAGATAGTCGTGGCTGCCCGCGCCGGCATGGTCGAAATTCTCCAGCGCATTATTCATCAGCCAGTCCGTGCCCTGTTTCAGCTTGTCGCGACATTCCGCCAGCGCATCGATGAAGGGCTGGGTCGTCTCGTCACCGCCCTCCGCGATGAAGGCATCAAGCTCACCCATGAAGGTCGTGATCGGGCGCATGCCGTTCATCGCCAGCTTGCGGCCCACCAGGTCGAGCGCCTGGACGCCATTGGTGCCTTCATAGATCAGGGTGATGCGGGCATCACGCAGCAGCTGGGACGCACCCCATTCCTCGGTGAAGCCGGACCCACCATGGATCTGCAGACCGTTGGAGACCATGTCATAGCCCTTGCCGGTCAGATAGGACTTCACGATCGGGGTCAGCAGCGCCATGTAGTCGCCGCCCTTTTCGCGTGACGCGGCGTCATCGGACTTCTCTTCCAGATCGCCGTGCAGAGCGGTCCAGAACGCGAAACAGCGCGAGGCTTCGACGAATGATTTCTGGTCCATCAGCATGCGACGCACATCCGGGTGCACGATGATCGGATCGGCGGGACCGTTCGGGTTTTTCGGGCCGGTCAGGGAGCGACCCTGGATCCGGTCCTTGGCGAAATCGAGCGACTGCTGATACGCGGCCTCGGCCAGGGCATAGCCCTGCAGGCCCACGCCCAGTCGCGCCTCATTCATCATGACGAACATGATCTTGAGGCCCTTGTTTTCCTCGCCGACGAGCCAGCCGGTGGCTTCATCATAATCCATCACGCACGTGGCATTGCCGTGAATGCCCATCTTGTGTTCCAGGCCACCGCACTTGACGTTGTTGCGCTCGCCGGGATTGCCGTCAGCATCAGGAATGAATTTCGGAACCACGAACAGGGAGATGCCCTTCACGCCTTCCGGAGCGCCTTCGATACG
>JAYZXG010000011.1:0-7483 GCA_036141435.1 Pseudomonadota bacterium
GTCGAATGAGCGGCGAAAGCTGGTCGCAGCGACCATATTCGAAGTCGAAGTCACGCGCAAAAGGAATACTTGTCATCTAGTTCACGCCCCGGGCATTGGAATTTGATGATTCCAGATACTCCAAAAAAGCGTCCGCTAAACGCCGTGTCACGCGGATTTTATCATCAAGTGACATTGCGATAGGTGGCCCCATGTCCGTCTTGTTGACGTCGACCACGTAAAGGCGGCCATCGCTGCGGTCGCGCAGAACGTCCAGGCCACCCCAGTCCAGGCCCATGGCCCGGGTAAACTTGGCCAGCATGTCCTGTTCACTGCGCGACAGGACCTCGTCAGTCTCGCGGATCAGGACTTCATCATTGGAATTGAGGAAGCGGTCCTCGACGCGCCGGCGCTTCGGCAGCACCAGCGGGATCCGGCCGCCGATCGTCGGACAGCGCAGGTCCTCGACCAGTCCGCGGTCGATACGGTTATCGATCACGCGTTGGTAGACATACCCGTCAACAGGATCGCACGGGCCCTGTACGATGCGTCCGTCATGGGCGCCGTTCTTTTCCGACTTCATCACCATGGCGCCGCTCCACTGGCTGGGGTCGACGCTGAGCGAGTAGCCGAACACCTGTTCGAACACCTCGGTGACATGGCTCTTGGCAATACTGGCGCAGTGCTGGTTGATGACCCGGGCACCGGGCGGCGGCGGGGTGTCGTCGCAGGTCGTGCTGTCGTCGAAGTAGAACACGACATCGGCCTGGGCAGGGGAGCTGGCGATGGAGGCGCCGGCTGCATGGAGCACGCTCCAGATCAGGTACCAGGGCCGGGGACGGTCCGGCGCGAACCAGATTTTCGGCCCAGTTTGGGACGGTGTCTTCAGGCGCCAGGATTCCACGACGAAATAGAAGGGGAACCAGCTGAGCACCTCGCCGATGAGACCGGGCTCGATCGGCAGGCGCGCACCCGTCTTCTTCACGGTGACGATACCGTTTGAAAATTCGAAATCGTTCCACCACAGCGCGCTGTGCATGGTTGATATCCTTCTACTCCGCGCGACACATCCAATTTAGGAAATTGCTTCGTGCCTGCAAATCACACCGCATCACACCCGGCCCAGATCTTGCTAGCAGGTTAACAAGATCACAGGAAGGTGTATGTGAAGGTGGCTCGATTTCTCAACAGGCGGTTATTGCGGTTGGCTTGGCTTTTTGTCGGGATCGTCGCGATTAACATGGTCTGGGTGGCACTGCAGCCCGACCGCCCGAGCAGCCGATCTGTGTCGATTGCACCTTTAACCGCAACCGATGCTGCGGTGCAACGGCATCCAGTTGATTGACAAGTGCGTCGCGAAATTGAAACTGCACGCCTGATTTAAAGAGCTGCGTCACAATTTATGTTCTCCTTTGTACTGCGAAGATTACTCGTCGCCATCCCGACCCTGATTGTGATCACGGCCCTGGCCTTCTTCATGATGAAGGTTGCGCCGGGCGGACCGTTCGACCTGGAACGCCCGATGCCGGACGAGATCCGTGAGCGCCTGCTCGAGCGCTACGGCATGGACCAGCCGGTCTGGAAACAATATCTCGACTACATGGTGAACCTGGCCCAGGGCGATCTGGGGCCGTCGCTCAAATTCCACGACAAGGATGTGGCCGAGTTGATCGGTGAGGGCTTCCCGGTCTCGATGATGATCGGTGCGCTGGCGATGTTGCTTGCCGTCTTCGTGGGCACACTGCTGGGCGCCATTGCCGCGCTGCGCCAGAACAAGTCCAGCGACTATGCCGTCATGGGCTTCGCCATGATCGGAGTCAGTATCCCGCCGCTGGTGATGGGCCCGATCCTGGCCCTTGTGCTGGGTCTATACATGAACCTGTTGCCGACCGGTGGGCTGAATTTCAATCGCTATGGTCTCAGCGTGCTGGTGCTGCCGGTGATCACGCTGGCCCTGCCGCAGATCGCCATCATCGCGCGCCTGATGCGCGCCAGCATGATCGAGGTCATCCGCTCCAACTATATACGAACAGCCCGGGCCAAGGGGCTGTCGGCGCCGGCGGTGATCATCCGCCACGCGCTACGTTCGGCTGTGCTGCCGCTGGTCAGCTATCTCGGTCCGGCCTCCGCGGCCGTGATTTCCGGCTCGCTGGTGATCGAGCGGGTGTTCCAGCTGCCGGGCATGGGCGCCTACTTTGTCGATGCCGCCCTGCAGCGTGACTATACGCTGGTGATGGGTGTCGTCGTTGTCTATGCCAGCCTGATCATTTTCCTGAACCTGCTGGCAGACCTGCTCTACAGCGTGCTTAATCCGAGGGTGAAGTTCGACACATGACCACGATCGTCAATCCCAAGGAAAAAGAAGAAATGCTGACCCAGGCAGCGGTCCGTGGCCGTTCGCTGTGGGATGATGCCCGTGGGCGCCTGATGCGCAACAAGGCGGCCGTGACCTCGATGTTCGTCCTCGCGGTCCTGGTGGTGCTGGCGATTATCGGCCAGCTGGGCATCTGGGTGCATGATTACGACACCATCTATCGCGACCGGGTTTCCATTCCGCCGACGCTGGACAACTGGCACCTGCTGGGTACGGATGCTCAGGGGCGTGACCTGCTGGCGCGGACCCTGGTCGGGCTGGGTGTCTCGCTGATGGTGGGCATTGTCGCGACCATCGTCTCGCTGGTCATCGGCGTGACCTGGGGAGCGACTGCCGGTTTTGTCGGTGGGCGCGTGGACCAGATCATGATGCGCTTCGTCGACATCCTGTATTCGCTGCCCTTCATTTTCTTCGTGATTATCCTGATGGTCGTGTTCGGCCGCAATATCGTGCTCATCTTCGTCGCGATCGGGGCGGTGGAATGGCTGACGATGGCGCGCATCGTGCGCGGCCAGACGCTGGCCCTGGCCAAGATGGAATTCGTCGAGGCGGCCGAGGCGGCGGGCGTGTCCCGTGGCAAGATCATCCAGCGCCACATCATCCCGAACGTGCTGGGTCCGGTGGTCGTCTATGTCACCCTGATGATCCCGGTCGTGGTACTGGCCGAGAGCTTCCTGTCCTTCCTGGGCCTGGGTGTCCAGGAACCGCTGACATCCCTGGGCCGGCTGATCTCGACCGGCGCACAGGATATGGAAGTGGCGCCGTGGACGCTGATCGTGCCGGCGGTGACCATGATGGTGACGCTGTTCTGCCTGAACTTCATCGGTGACGGCCTGCGCGACGCCATCGATCCCAAGGACCGCTAGGCGATCACGCCAACTGACAGCCATAAAAAAGGGCCGCGTGAGCGGCCCTTTTTCTGTGTCCTGGCAACGGGTCCGGGCTATTCGCCCTGGCGACGTACGCGAATGGCGCGGCCTTCACCATTGATCCGCAGCAGATAGCTGCCCAGCGAGGCGACGCGGATATCGGCAAACAGCTCGCCATTGGGAACGCGGACCCGGTCCGTGCCCTGCTGACGCCAGACCTGGCCGTTCTCCATCGTGAAGACATGGGTGCCGTAGCCGACGACGCGATAGCTGCGGATCGGCATGCGCACGCGGGTGATCTCGCCGCGCTCATTGCGTTCTAGGACCTGCGCGCCCTCGGCAAACGGTGCGTCCGAGATCGCATAGCCATGCGGCTGGGAGTACTGGCCGAATTCCTCGACGGCGTCATCACCGGCTTCGAGCACTTCCGCGGTCTGCTGTTCGTCACGATTGCCCAGTCCCGGGATCAGGCGGCGGATTCCAAAACCCCGGCGTTCCTGTGCCGGTGGGGTCACTTCCGGTGTCGGCGCACGCTGGGGGGCGCCGAACTGCTCGGTTTCGCTGACGGTTTCCGCCACGGAATCGGCGAGGCGATCATAACAGGTCAGGCGCGCCATATTGTCGACCTGGGCGCGGCAGGCAGCCAGGCCATCGCGCGAGTTGTCCTGTGCCAGTACGGGCGTTGCCGCAAGCGCGGTCAGTCCCGTGGTGCATGCGAGCAGGATCGAGAGGCGGGAAATCATCATTGACACTCCAGTACGGACGTTTACTTGCCAATCACAAGCGGTGGTCGAGTGTCGACCACTTGACGATGTTAGTCTAGAACTACCGCTGAAATCCATCTTACGTATCGGAGGGGAGACCGAACTCGTGTTGCGCAACCGTTTCATCAAAGCTGCATTTGTCACCACATCCTTGCTCGCACTGGCCGCCTGTGGCGGGGGCCAGCCGAACAATAGTGATTCTGTCACCCTGCACCGCGGCAACAATGCCGAGCCCCTGTCTCTCGACCCCCACCGCGCCAGTGGTACCTGGGAAAACAACATCATCGGCGACATGTTCATCGGTCTCTACACCGAGGACGCCAGCGGCAACCCGATCCCGGGAATGGCCGAGAGCTTTGACGTCAGCGAAGACGGTCTGACCTGGACCTTCACCCTGCGCGAAGCCAGCTGGTCCGATGGCCAGCCGGTCACGGCACACGATTTTGTGTTCGCATGGCGTCGCATCGCCGATCCGCAGACCGGCGCGCAATACGTGTCCCTGCTGTTCCCGATCGCGGGCGTGGCCGAAGCCAGCCGTGGCGAGGCCTCGCCCGACCAGATCGGTGCGCGTGCCATTGATGATCGCACGCTGGAAGTGACGCTGGAAAACCCGGCGCCCTACCTGCCGGGCCTGCTGACGCACTACACCTCTTTCCCGATGCCGGCTCACGTGGTCGAGCAGTATGGCGATGAATGGGTTCGCCCGGAAAACATCCAGACCAATGGTGCGTTCCGTCTCGCCGACTGGCGCACGAACAACTATGTTCACCTGGTTCGCAATGAGAGCTTCTTCGACAACGAGAATGTCTGTCTCGACGAGGTCTTCTTCTATCCGACGGTGGACAACAGCGCGGCGAGCCGTCGTGTCCGCAATGGCGAACTCGACCTGAACATGGAATTCCCGGGCCAGCAGCTCGAATTCCTGCAGCGCGAGATTCCGGAATATGTGCGCGTGCACCCGTTCATGGGCACGATCTATTTCTCCCTGAACACCACGCTGGACCAGTTCGAGGACCCGCAGGTGCGCAACGCCCTGGGCATGGCGATTGACCGGGAGTTCATCGCCGAGGAAATCCTCCAGGCCGGTCAGCTGCCCGCCTATTCCATGGTGCCTCCGGGCGTGGCCAATTATCCTGGCGGCGTCGAGGTGAACTGGGCGGACATCCCGGTTGAGCAACGCCGCGAGACCGCGCGCGAGATCCTGGAAGCTGCCGGTTACGGCCCGGACAACCCGCTGCGCTTTGAATACACCTATCGCGCAACGGGCGATAACCCGCGCATCGCGCCGGTCGTCCAGAACGACTGGTCCTCGATTGCCGAATGGGTTGAGCCGGTCCTGATCGTGAATGACACCCAGATCCACTATGACAATCTGCGTGCCGGTGATTTCCAGGTCGCTGATGGCGGCTGGATTGCGGACTACAACGATCCGTACAACTTCCTGTTCCTGGGCGAGTTCCGCTCGGTGCCGATGAATTACTCGCGCTACAACAATCCGGCCTATGACACGCTCGTCCTCGAGGCGAACCGTGAGCTGGACCTGACGGCGCGTGGCCAGATGATGGCCGAGGCCGAGCAGATGATGATGGACGACATGCCGATCATTCCGATCGTCTTCTACGTCAACAAGGCTCTGGTGAGCCCGCGCGTCACCGGCTGGGTCGACAATGTCGTCAACATCCACCGCTCGCGTTACATCTGTTTCAACGACCTGGACAACGCGGCAGAATAAGCCGTCTTGCAGACAAACCCGACCCGACCTAGCCTGTGCGCGAGTGCAGCGCAGGTCGGGGTAGGGACATGTCAGGCGCAGATACAGTTACTGATGCCATTGTAGCCGGCTCCGGAGCCGGCGAGATCGAAGACGCCATCCGTGCGTCCAAGCGAACCAAGCGGGATCGCAATTCCGCTTTCCAGTCTCCAACCGCAGAAGGGCTCTGTTCCAATTGTGGAACGGAATTGTCCGGTCCGGTCTGTCACAGTTGTGGCCAGACCGCCGACAGCTTTCATCGCCCGGTCTGGGAATTGCTGGCCGAGATTTTCGACGGCCTGTTCGGCTTTGAAGGCCGCATGTGGCGCACCATTCCGCCGCTTCTCTATCGCCCGGGCCATATCACCCGCCAATACCTGTCCGGTGTTCGCGCGCGGTATGTCATGCCTTTCCGGCTGTATCTGACCGCCAGCGTATTGTTCTTCCTTGTCGTCTTCGGCGCGACGAATATCGCTTCGCCGGACGTGCCGTCTCCGGAAGAGATCGCCGTGGGCCAGGAAGCCGCAGCTGTTGGCCTTGAAGCTGCTCGCCAGCAGATGGAGGCGAACGGGATAGACACCTCCGAACTTGACCAGGCACTGGCCGCGGCCGAGGCCGGGCAGGAGGCTATGATCGAGGCCGCCAATGATCCGGTGCTGCGGGCGGCGCAGGAAGAAACCTGGAAACGGAATGCCATTGACGGTGTTCGTGTCGTGCTGGTGCCGGAAGACTATCCCGAACTGGTGGAGGACTTCGAGGAGCGCAGCGATGGCCGTGTCTCGGACGGCGTCATCGAGCTCGAGGAGGGCTTCTCCGTCAGCGTGGGTGAGGATGTCTCGGACATGCCCCTGGAAATCCGGCGTTTCCTGGCCAACCAGGCGATCAGCGTGATCAATGATAATGGCCAGATGATGCAACGCGAGCTGCAGACCTGGATCCCGCGCGTCATGTTCGTCCTCGTGCCGGTCTATGGCCTGCTGCTGGCCTTCATGCACTTCTACAAGCGCGGCTATTTCTTCTATGACCACATGGTGGTCTCGCTGCACTTCCACGCCTTCCTGTACCTGTTCCTGCTGGTAACGATGGTGCTCTCCGCCATTATCGGACCGGGCTGGGGCATCTTCATCCTGCTGATCTGGTCGAATTTCTATCTCTATCGCATACACCGGCGCGTCTACGACCATGGCCGTTTCTCGTCTGCGCTGCGCGTGATCACGTTGAATTTCGCCTACACGATCCTGCTGGCGATCGGCACGATTGTGGCGCTCTTCCTCGCCTTCCTGAGCGGGTAGGCCCGGCGCCCGGATGGCGCAACACCCGATCATCCATCAGTGGCCAAACAAAAAAAGGGCCCGCCAGCTGGCGGGCCCTTTCGTGTGTGATAGCCGAAGCGTCTAGCGCGGCTGGGGCGCGTTGGCGCGGAGCTGGATGCCCTGGGCATCCATCTGCTGGCGCGCTTCCAGAGCGGCCTGGACTTCCGGCAAATCCATCAGCGCGTTCATGCGTGCCATGGCTTCCGCACTGTCGGCGGAGACGCCGAAGAGCTGCTGGAAAGCCTCGAAGCCGGTCAGCGGCTCGGGATAGCGGCGCAGGCGGAAATCGCCTTCCGGCGCGATACCGGCGAGTTCCTTGGCGGCTGCAACGGCATCGCGTAAACCACCTATCTCGTCTACCAGTCCCAGATCCAGCGCCTGCGCACCGGTCCATACACTCCCGCGGGCGATTTCCAGAACCCGCTCGAGCGGCA
>JAYZXG010000012.1:0-2588 GCA_036141435.1 Pseudomonadota bacterium
ATGTGCCGATGTATTTCGTCAAACGAAACGGTGAGTATCTCGACGCGACGGGCCAGAGTTTCCGTGATTTCCTGGAGGGGCGTCTGCCCGCGCTGCCAGGCGAGAAGCCGGTAATGAGCGACTGGGAGGATCACCTCTCGACCCTTTTCCCGGAAGTTCGCCTGAAGACGTTCCTGGAAATGCGCGGCGCCGACAGTGGTGCCTGGGACAGCCTGTGTGCGCTGCCGGCGTTCTGGGTGGGGCTGCTCTATAACGATACGGCGCTCGATGCCGCCTGGGACCTGGTCAGGGGCTGGACGCCGGAAGAACGTGAAGGCCTGCGCCTTGCCGCGGGTCGTCATGGCCTGCGAGCCGGTTGGCGTGAGCACTCCATGGCCGAGCTGGCCAGGGAGGTCCTGGCGATCTCCCGTGAAGGGCTGAACAAGCGACGCATGCTGAACGGTTATGGCGAGAATGAAGGCCATTTCCTCGACGAGCTGGATGAGATTGTCGCCAGCGGGCGGACCCGGGCCGACATGCTGATCGAGCGGTTCAATGGTGAATGGGGCGGTTCCATCGAACCGGTCTTCACCGAAGCGGCCTACTAGGTGTCAGCGCTAACACGCGAAATTGTGAGGCTGGGCGGCAGGTCCAGCCGTCACTAAAGCTTGTGACTTTGCCGTCCCCATGATCAATTGACGCCCGAGTAATGACCCGCGGGGAGCGGGTACGGGGAGATCACATTGACCGACACAACTGACGCTGCGGCGATTGCCAAGCGAGATACGTCCTTCTTTGGCCATCCGCGTGGGCTGGCCATCCTGTTCCTGACCGAGATGTGGGAGCGCTTTTCCTATTACGGAATGCGCGGCCTGCTGATCATCTATCTGACCCAGCATTTCCTGTTCTCGGATTCGCAGTCGACCCTGATCTACGGTGCCTACACCGCACTGGTCTATGTCATGACCATCATCGGGGGAACGCTGGCGGATCGGTATCTCGGCCAGCGAAAGGCTGTGACATTCGGTGCGATCCTGCTGGTCGCCGGTCACGGGATGATGGCCTTCGAGGGCGCGGGGTCCCGACAGATCCTGAGCTATGAAGGTGCTGAATACGAAATCACGCTCGACGGTCGCGGCAGTGGCGAGAACGTCAACCAGATCATCATTTCCGACAGCGGCCAGTCGATCATGAGTTTCGCCGAGGGCGGAACGCAGATCGTCATTCAGGATCCGCAGGCCGTTGGTCTGCCGGCGACCATCCCGTTCTCGTCCGACATGACCCGGGTCGAACAGGAAGAGCTCTACGTTAATATCCTCTATCTCGCTCTTGCACTCATTATTGCGGGTGTTGGTTTCTTGAAGGCCAATATCTCGACCATCGTGGGAACCCTTTACGGGCTGGGCGATACGCGCCGCGATTCCGGTTTCACCATCTTCTATATGGGCATCAATATCGGCGCCTTCCTCGCCTCGGTGATTATTGGCTGGATCGGCATTGCCTATGGCTGGAAATACGGTTTCGGCCTGGCTGGTATCGGCATGGTCGCCGGCCTGTTGACCTTCCTGTTCTTCCAGAGCTGGCTTGAGGGTCGCGCCGAACCGCCGAACCCGGAAAAGCTGAAGGAAAAAGTCTTCGGACCGATCAATGTGGAGTGGGCCTGCTATCTGGCTGGACTGGGCATTGTTGCCGTGGCCATGACCGCCGTCATGAACCCGGAATACATGGGCGGCGTCCTGGCTCCGCTGGGCCTCGCCATGTTTGCCTTCCTGATTGGCTATGCCGTGTTCAAGACCAAGGGTGACGAGCGTGGCAAGATGCTCGCCGCGATCTATTTCGTGCTGGCGCAGATCCCGTTCTGGGCGCTGTTTGAACAGGCCGGTTCCTCGCTCAACCTGTTCACCGACCGACTGGTCGACCGCACCATGTTCGGCTGGGAAGTTCCCGCGCCCATCTTCCAGAGCTTGAATGCCGGCTTCATCTTCATCTTCGCGCCGATCATCGCCTGGATGTGGATCGCGCTCGCCAAGAAGGGACGCAACCCCTCGACCCCGGTGAAGTTCGCGCTTGGCGTGTTCATGGCGGGTCTGGGCTTCTACGCCCTGGTGGCAGGCATGGGTCTGTCCGGAGAGTCCGGCATGACCGCGGTTTACTTCGTCTTCCTGATCTACTGGATCCACACCATGGGTGAGCTCATGCTCTCTCCGGTCGGTCTGTCTGCCGTGACCAAGCTGGCACCGGTCCGCGTGGTGGGCATGACCATGGGGGCCTGGTTCCTCTATTCCGGCCTGTCCAACTTCCTCGCTGGTGTCATTGCATCCTCCACGGGTGCCGAGACCATCGGCGGCCAGCTGACCGACGTGGCGGCGGCCAAGGCGACCTATACCAGTGTCTATTCGCAGGTGGGCATGATCGCGATGGCCATCGCGGTTGGCATGCTGCTGATTTCGCCGATCATCAAGAAGCTCATGGGCGATGCTGAAAAGCCGGTCGCACCGACCCTGGCCCAGGAAGAGGCTGCAGGCGCCGGTCCGGATCGGCCGGCCAGCTAGCGGTTGTCCGCTTTCAGGAAAAAGCCGCGGCGTTCGCTCCGCGGCTTTTTTCTTGGC
>JAYZXG010000013.1:0-7345 GCA_036141435.1 Pseudomonadota bacterium
GCCATTGGCGTCTTCCATCGGGATCAGTGCCGGAACGCCCGGGAAGACCTGCTCGTCGGTGAAGCGGCCGACAGAGTTGCGGGTCGCGTAGGACGCCTCGAAATAGATCGTGTCACGTTCGAAGAAGTTCACGTCATAGAAGCCGGAGGCGAAGATGTTCATGCGCTCCAGGTTTTCCATCAGCTGGGTGCGGCGTTCCTCGTCCTGGAGGCTGTAGGCATCCTGCTCGTAGAAGTGGGAACCGGTCTGTGCAAACACATCCGCGCTGGTGCCCCAACCCGAGGGAACTCCGGCCGGCGCCAGGGCCGGATTGGTGAAGCCCGGAAGCGCCCAGACGAAACCCTGGCCCGCCACGAAGACAGCATTGTCCGGACGACGGTCCATGCACACCGACAGGACATCACCCTGGTCGGTCACATCGATATCCCGAAGACAGTCATTCCAGTGTGCACGATCGCCAGCGATCACCGAGGTCCGGTTGTAGAATTCACCGGCAACCGTGAAGTTGGAGCGGTCCGTGGACGCCCCGCCGATGAAGCCCATCTGGAAGACTTCGCCACCGTCATTCTCCGGCAGGGAGGCGAAGGTGGAGACTTCGAAACCGTCAAACTCGTCCCGCAGGATGATGTTGGCAACGCCGGCGACAGCATCGGCACCGTAGACGGAGGATGCGCCATCCGTCAGCAGTTCAACGCGGTCGATCATCATGCTGGGGATGAGGTTGAGGTCAGGCGCGACCGGCGCGCCGCGCACGCCTGACGGGCCCAGGCGGCGGCCATTGACCAGCAGCAGGGTGCGTTCCGCGCCGAGACCCCGAAGGGCGACGGTGGACGCGCCCGGGCCGTTGACCGGCACACCTTCAACGGCTGCGGTGGGCGAACCCGCATTGACCGAACCATCGAGCTGTACCCCGGACACGACCGGAGATTCGGCGATCAGGGCCGTGGCGTCGGAAATACCGAGCTGGCGCTGTTCGTCCGCATTGATCACCTGCAGCGGTGAAATGGCAGAAAACTCGTCGCGGCGCAGACGCGAACCCGTCACGACGATGCGTTCACGGTCATCATCGGTCTGGTTGTCTTGAGCGAGAGCTGGTTGAGAAACGGCGACGCCTGACAGCACAAGGCCAGCAAGCATGGTCGACCGTAACAAAACGCTTTGCATACGTTTCATTGCATGTCCCCTAGGAGTATGTAGCCGGATTTTTGATCACGAGTTGGCTCTTCCGGCAGTCACGAGCACGACAGGATTGTGACGCGCGTTTTTCACTGAAGGCAATTGATGGGATCGTGAGAAACCCGGGCCGGATTCCTCGGGTGCTTTAGAAAAGGTGCAATGAAAACAGAAAATTGAAATTATTGACCTGCGTTTCAAATAGTTTCACATGCACAATTAAAGGTAGTTTAGCTGCCAAGTTGCAACTTTTTATGAGCGTCCTGTTACCTTAGAAAACCGCTTTTCGAAGAGTGTGTGGCGCGCGCTTTCGCCCGGATGTCCGGTACGGCTCCGGGGCCCGGTGAATCTGCGACTGGAAAGCGCAAGGCGAGTGTGTAGGATCGCGCCACCGGTTCGGCGGGCGTGGCGGAATTGGTAGACGCAGCAGACTTAAAATCTGCCGACCGTAAGGTCGTACCGGTTCAAGTCCGGTCGCCCGCACCATCACACCCGATCACAATTTCCGGGTCGACGCCTGTGGGGTCCGAACCTACGATCAGGCCATGAGCTCTGACCAGGTACACCGCCATTTCATCGAGACTGCGGACGAGTTTGCTCCGGACCTGGCCGAGGCGCTGCGTCGCCTGGGGCCGCAGGACTTTGCCCGCCGCGATGACCTGCCATTCCCCGAATACCTGTGCCGCGCGATCTCCGGGCAGCAGATTTCAGTCAAGGCAGCGCGCAGTATCTGGGCGCGCGTGGTCGCCAGTGCCGAGGGGCGGTCACTGGTGGAACACTTTGCCGCCTGTGACGGGCAGGGACTGCGCCAGTGCGGACTGTCCAATGCCAAGGTGAAGACCATCCAGGGCATTGCCCGCCACCACCTGGACGCGGGGCTGGATGTTGACGTGCTGCGTCCGCTTGGCGCCGAGCAGCGGGCGGAACGCCTGACGGCGCTGTGGGGCGTCGGGGCCTGGACGGCCGACATGATGAACATGTTCTATTTCGGAGAACCGGATATCTGGCCGGACGGTGATGTTGCTGCCCGCAAAACCCTGGAGAAGCTGACCTCCAAACGTCGCAAGACCGTCCGGACTGCAGAGCGTTTTCGTCCCTACCGCTCCTGGCTGGCCATTTATATGTGGGCACATGTCGATGCGCCTCCGGACGGGGAGCCGCTGGCAGGTGCGAGCTGAGGCAAGCTCTGCAGGTACAAAAAAGGCCGCGCAATGCGCGGCCTTTCTCGTGATGGGGCTCAGCCTTATTCGCCGAAGCTGCGGCTGAAGCGAACGCCGATCGTGCGCGGCGGTGCCACGTTCGCGTAGTGCGAACGGACATTGTGGCCGGCAATCGTCTGGTTGGAGAGCGGCGTCGAGCGGATACCCGTCTCGATGTACTCGTCAAACAGATTGTTCGCGAAGAAGGTCGCGCGCCACTCATCCGCGTCATACGTCACGGATGCGTTGACCTGGGTGTAGCTGTCCAGCGCGACGGAGGAGCCGCGGCCACCCGTACGGGTCAGGACATCACCCTGATGCGTCAGGCCCATGTTCCAGTTCAGGATATTGCCGTTCGCGAGTTCCTGCTCGTAACGGGCAAAAATGGAGAACTGGGTTTCCGGGGAGCCCGGAAGGCGATCGCCAGCCTGGCCGTCCTCGAACGCCGTCGCGAAGCCCGGAGGCGTGATCGTGCGAACGAGGAACGGAACGTCCTCGGTCAGCTCCGACGTCGTGCGGCTGAACGTACCGCGCAGGGCGAAGGCCGGCGTAACCTGCCAGGATGCCTGCAGTTCCACACCGGTAGACTCGGCGCCGGCCGCGTTGACCGTGATCGGAATATTCGCGTTCACCGTCGCGGAGGAGACCTGCGGGCCTTCCCACTCGACGAAGAAGAACGCACCGTTGAACGTCATCGCACCATCAAGCCAGGTAGACTTGAAGCCGAGTTCGTTGTTGGTCGTCTGGTCCGGACCATACTGGCGCTCGTCGAACTGGGCGATGTCACCCGGGTTCGGGCCGTATTGCTGACCCGGCGCCAGGGCACAGGCACCCTGCGTGGCGTTCGGGTCGAAGGCCGGGCACGGGCCGAGGCCGTTGGAGCCACCGATCCGGTAGCCTTCGGAGACGGTGAAATAGGCCAGGATGTTGTCGGTCAGGTCGTAGGCGATGTTGAACTTGGTCAGAACACCATCATCGGCCTGGAACAGGGCCGGATCGAAGGCCTGGTCACGAATTTCCGAAATGGACATGCGCTGGAACGGAACCGGCTCGAACAGCGGGAAGTCCACGGTGTTCACGGCTTCCAGTTCATAGTCGTAGTAACGACCACCCACGGTTACCGTCAGACGGTCCGTGATGTCCCAGCCGACTTCACCGAAGAACGCCTGCTCGGTGAGCTGGCTGTAGGCTGTGGAGTAGTATTCCAGGCCACCCGGCTGGTCAGACAGGCCGAAGAAGAACGGCGCTGCGTTGACGTAGTCGACGTAGTTCGGAACGAACTCGCTGGAAGAACCGGAAACATTGGACTTGTTGTAGTAACCGCCAATGATCCAGTTGATATTGCTGTCGCCCGTGGAAACGAGACGGACTTCCTGGTTGAAGAAGTCGTCCTCACCGATTTCACGCGTGAAGGCCGTGAAGTTCGGGAAGGTCTCGTAGGAGTATTCCAGCGAGATCAACAGGTCGGTCTGGTCGCGCTGACCGTCTTCCTCATACGTGCCGTAACCGGTTGCGGATGTCAGTTCCGCAAAGCCCAGATCAAGGGTCATCTCCAGGGAGACGAGCTCATTGTCGCGGGAGATCGGCTCGAGAACACGAAGACCGGACTCATAACGACCTGCCGGAACCGTGGAGCGCTGGGACGAGATCGTCCGGCCGCCAATGTCCTGGAACTGGAAGTAATAGGTCAGGGTCGCGTCAAACACGTCATTCGGCGCCCAGCGTGCAGCGAGGCGACCGGAGAAAGCTTCTTCACCGTCGGCATCTTCGACCGGCGAGAAATTCGCCGCGCGGTCTGCAGCGTCGTTGAAGTCCGGGTCCGGGTTGGACACACCGACTTCGCTGACAACGAACGGATAGTCGATAAAGCCGCTGTCATCGAGGTAGTCCAGCGAACCGCGAATGGCGAGCGTGTCCGTCAGGCCGTGGTTGAAGGTCATGCCCACGCCGGTCGAGAGCGATCCGGATTCGGAGTACTGGTAGGCCTGTGCGCGAACTTCAAACGTGTCGGAGTCGAATTGCGGACGGTTCGGGATGTAGCGGATTGCGCCGCCCAGCGTGCCCGCACCATACAGCGTGCCCTGCGGCCCGAGCAGGACTTCGACGCGCTCGAGATCGTTGAGCTTGAGGTCGATGAAGATCGGGATCTCACCGAGATAGGTAGCTACCGTGCCGCCGCCGTCATTATTGCCGTCGCCCGAGCCGATCGGGTCAGCGTTGAGGCCGCGGACGATGATCGGGTTGCCCTGACGGCCGCCACGATCGACGATGTTGATGCCCGGAACATAGCCGAGGACGTCAGCGAGTTCGGAGAACCCCTGTTCCTCGATCTGCTCGCCGCCGATGGCTGCGATGTTCAGCGGGACTTCCTGCACCGTTTCCTCACGGCGCGTCGCGGTGACGACGATGATGTCGTCTGAAGCTGAGCTATCCTGGGCTTGGGCAGCAGCACCCAGCGCCAGAGAAGACAGCGGAATCGCAAACGCGCTGATGGACGTCACGAGTTGGCGTTTCAGCGATTTGCTTTTTGTATCCGATTTCATTCTTGATCTCTCCTCCGAAACAAGATGAAGAAATTTGGTCTAAGACGATTGGGTAATGCAATTATTCGAAGTTATATTTTTGTCATTATTCGTCGTTTGTCTGGTAGTTGTTGCGCGAGGAGCACGCCTGCGGCCTCTTTTTGCAACCATTCGTTAAAAGTTGAGGCCTGTTCGAGCACTCAATGCTGCAAGATTGGGCTGTCACCGCCATGAAAGAACGCAAATCCCACTTGATCGAGGCGGCGCGCGCCGCACTGGCCGAGCGCCGATTCGAGGACGCGCACCGCAATGCGATGCAGGTCCTGCAATCCAACGGTCCGCATGCAGAGGCGTTTTTCGTCCTGGCGCTGATCGCGGTCGAACATGGAAATGCCGGCAAGGCCGCGGAAATTCTCGATCGGGCGATCGCCCTGGTTCCCGGCGATGCCCGTTTCCATGCCCACCGTGCGCGCTGTTTGCTGGTGATCAACCGGCAGGACCTGGCCTGGCCTGCAGCGCGACAGGCCATGACGTGCGGGCCGAAAGACGCGCTGACCTTTGACACGGTCGGCGTCGTGCTCACGCGTCTGGGCGCACACGACGAGGCGGTGCGCTTGTTCGAGACCGCTGTCGCGCAGAATCCGAAGGACGCAAACTTCTATTATAATCTGGGCGCTTCACGGCAGTTCTCCGGCGATTTTCCGGGCGCGGCCGAGGCCTATAAACGCGCTATCGAGATCGATCCGGGCCTGTACAAGGCGAGCTCGGCCCTGGTCTCGCTGGGGCGCGAGCATGGCGATCCGGCGCTGGAAGCAAAGCTGGAGCACGCTTTTGAGACCGGCCCCGCAAGCGCCGAGCGGGACCTGCATCTGGGCCATGCGCTGGCCAGGCTGTGCGAGGACCGGAAGGACCCTGCCGCCGCGATGCGATGGCTGGTGAGGGCGAAGGCGCAGAAGTCGCAGGAGCTGGCACACGATCCGGTACAGGACCGCGAGGTCTTTGCCGCTGCGTCTGCGGGCCCGGCATCGATCGGTGGGCCCGGCCATGAGACGGATCGCCCGATCTTTGTTGTCGGCATGCCGCGAACCGGAACCACCCTGGTCGACCGCATACTGGGCGCACATAGCGACGTCGAAATGGCCGGCGAGCTGAGCAATTTTTCCATTCAGATGAAGCGTCTGGCCGGGACACCGGGGGGCTTCGTCATGGATGCGCCGACGCTTGAGGCTGGCTGGAGCGTGGACTTCAAGGCGCTGGGCAAGGCCTATGAGGACAGTACGGACAACCTGGTCGGAGGCGCACGACGCTTTACGGACAAAATGCCCCTGAACTTCATGTTCGCCCGGCATATCCTGGCGGCGCTGCCCAATGCGCGGATCGTCTGCCTGCGGCGGCATCCTCTGGACACCTGCCTGAGCAATTTCCGCCAGCTCTTTGCGACCAGTTTTTCCTATTATAATTACGCATATTCTCTCGAGCACACGGCGCAATACTATCTCGAGTTCGATCGCTTGATGCGGATCTGGCGCGAGCAATTGCCGGCGGATCGCTTCATGGAGATCGTCTACGAAGACATCATCGCGGATCAGGAGGGCGAGACGCGCCGCTTGCTGGATCATTGCGCGCTCGACTGGCAGGAGGCCTGCCTGGATTTCCACCAGCAGGACGCTGCTGTGGCCACGGCGAGTTCGGTCCAGGTCCGTCAGCCGCTGTATTCCTCATCCGTAGGGCGCTGGACGCGCTATCGTGATGCGCTGTCGCCGATGATCAGCCTGTTGGAAGCGGGCGGCGTGATCGATGCCGAGGGGCACTGGTTGAGGGCGTAACGCGCCGTCGACCAGACATAACCGGCCAGACATAAAACGACGGGACAGGCCGAAGCCTGCCCCGCCGCCCTTCACTGCGGAGGGTTACCCGCCGAAGCTCTGGGAAATCGAGAAGACGAACGAGTCGTCAAAGAAGTCCGATGTGTCGTGATAGCGCACGTCCCAGCCCACGCCGAAAGCTTCGCCGGAAACGCCAACCTGCCAGTCCTCGTAATCGGCACCGGTCAGGTCATCAAAGGTGCTGGAACCGAAGCGGGCATCGGCAGAAATGCCTTCGACCAGCTCGATCGCGGCACCGATTTCCGCGTACAGCGCCTCGCCGGTCCCCGCATAGAAATCATCCGACCAGGACAGTTTCACGTCGACGGCGACCGGGCCAAGCGCGCGGCCGGCACCGAAATACAGCTCCATGAAGTCCTGGCTCTCGCCGAAATACTCCGGGCTGTCCGGATAGGCATAGTAGATGGCGCCGACATCGAGATCGAAATCACTGGCGGAGAAGGTGTAGCCGCCATAGAAATCGAGCTCCATGGTGGTGGCGTCGCTGAAGTCGACGGACGACGCCCAGATGCCGCCGTAGAAACCTTCTTTCTCGACATCAAAACCACCGGAACTTGCCGGTCCG
>JAYZXG010000014.1:0-3392 GCA_036141435.1 Pseudomonadota bacterium
GCATTACCAGCGTCTTCGACCGAACTGGCTATAGTTCTAAGCAGCTGCAACTCTTCCGGCGTCAACACAGTGTCTTCATCGACCAGACTCAGAAAGAGTTGAAACAGCGGATCTATTTCGGGGCCTGGTTCTGGGTCATCACCAAGAAGACGATAGTTTATCGCAACCCCAACAAAATCGCGTTCGGCCAGCGCCTCTCCATCATCTCGCCAAGGCCGTTTATCTCCACCAACAAAACCGCCACCATGGATCATGATTACAAAAGGCCGAGGATCGCTGCATGCCTCGCCTGACTGGTAAACATCAAGAAGTAGTTCGACCTCCGCATTACCACCATCTACTGAGCCCGTCGCATATACAACATCCGTCATATTACTGGGCGGTGGCGGCGGCGGCGGTGGCGGTGGTGGCGCTGGCGGCGGAGGAACGACACCTCCACCGGAGCCAGACGATCCACCACCACCGCACGCGCTCAAGCTTGCCGCGGCCAAAAAACTCAAAACAACTGCCTTGATATTCACTGTCATCCCCATCCCAAAGCTACACACAACACGATCGTCAAAGACCGTTCTCAGGATTGGAAACGGAATGAATAATCATATTCCGTCGGTAAGTTCGTTTTTTTGCGATCCTGGCGGGTAACATGCCGACACCAAAAGGCGACTTTCCCGTCTAGCCCAGCGAGTCCGCGAGGATCGCTTCGAATATCCCCGGATCACTCATGGTGCGCGCCATGATCATGGCGCCCTCCAGCTTGGCAATGAGGGTGAGCGCCGCGCGATCGCGCTGCGCGGCGTCGGCGTAATGCGGATCCGCCTCCAGCACGGCCACCAGCCAGTCCCGGTTCTGCTCGAAGAACACCCTGGTCTCGGCGGCGACGAGGTCGGGCAGGCTTGAAACTTCCGCACCGAACAGACCGCACAGGCACATCAGGCGGTCCTTGAGCATGGAGGCGCGAAACGCGTCTACGTAGCGCGCGAGCTTTTCAGCCGGTGTGCCCTCGCCGCGCGGATCGCCCAGTCCCGCGATGAAGCGCTCATTGTAACGACGGATCAGCGCGACCCCGAGATCTTCCTTGGTCGGAAAGTGATAGTGGACGCTGGCGGACTTGATGCCCACCTCGCGGGCCAGGTCTCGAAAGCTGAACCCGCCATATCCGCCGGACCGCGCCAGTGTCTCGGCAACGTCCAGGATCTCTTCGGCTTTGTGCGCGCGCATGCACCCATCCTCGTTGTATCGAGTGATAGATAGGATTGCTCGCACGTCTCAGCAAGCTTGCGGATTCCAGCCAGTTGATTACAAGCATTCTGAATACCAGTTATTGGACACGGAATGAGCACGCCCAACCCGCCCCGACTGACAGAAGCCCGAGAGAAAGCCCATGCAGAGGCGGCGCAGGCCGGCATTGACCGTGCGCTGATCTCTGACCTGGTCGAGACCTTCTACACCCACATCCGGGCCCACCCCGCACTGGGGCCGATCTTCGACAGCCAGGTATCGGACTGGGCACCGCATCTGGCGACGATGAAACAGTTCTGGGGTTCGCTGGTCTTCCATGACGGTCAGTATTCAGGCCGGCCGATGCCGGCACACATGAAATTGAGAGACCAGGTTCATCGCGCTCATTTCCAGACCTGGCTGGCGCTGTTCGACCAGTCACTGCAGGAGGTCGGCGCCAGCGAGGACGCGCGTGACTGGTTTCTGGAACGCGCCAATCGCATCGCCAATTCCTTCCAGCTGCAAATGTATTACGCCCCGCACTGAACTGAAGTTTTTCCCGATAATCGCTTGCTGTGGAAGAAATAGAGGCGCAGTCTGACGCTCCAACCCCGACGGATTGCCCCGATGACGATGTCCAACAAGAAAGCTGCCGAGGAGCTGCCGCTCCCGGTGTGGGAACTGGTTGCGCTGTTTGTCGCCATGACCGCACTGGTCGCGCTGGCCATCGACATGATGCTGCCGGCCCTGGACGACATCGCCCGGGAGCTCAGCGTGGAACGGGCCAATGACCAGCAATACGTGATCACGACCTATCTGGCCGGGTTTTCCATAACCCAGATCTTCTATGGTCCGCTGGCTGACCGGTTTGGACGCAAGGCGGTGATGCTCACCGCGATTGTCCTGTTTTTGCTGGTCACCGTGATCTGCGCCTTCACGCCGAGCTTTTCACTCCTCCTGCTCGCCCGCTTCCTGCAGGGTGGCGCTGCAGCTGCGAGCCGCGTCATCACGGTCGCGATCGCCCGAGACCTGACATCGGGTCGGCGCATGGCCGAAATCATGTCCATGGTGATGACGGCCTTCATGGCGGTACCGGTTCTTGCGCCCAGCATCGGACAAGTCGTGTTGTCCGTATTTGGCGACTGGCGCGCCATTTTCGGCTTCCTGATCATTTTCGGCATTTCCCTTGCCGCGTGGATCCAGATCCGACTGCCCGAGACCCTGCGTCCGGAATACCGCACCCGGCTGAGCGTCAAGGTCGTGGCCTCTGCCTTTGGCGAAGCGATGAGCAACCGGGTGATGCTTGGCTATACCCTGGCCAGCATGTCCTTTTTCGGTGGCCTGTACGCCTTCCTCGGCAGCTCGCAACAGATCTTCGTCGAACATTTCGGATTGTCCGACAACCAGTTCCCCATCACCTTCGCCATCATCGCGACGGGCATGAGCTTTACCAGCTATGCCAATTCCCGCCTGGTGAACCGGCTCGGCCAGAGACGGCTGGCCCATGGCGCACTGATCGGTTTCACCGGCATCAGTGCGCTGCACGCTCTCATTTTGCTCAGCGGGATTGATAACCTCATCCTGTTCGTGGTGCTGCTGTCCATCGCCCTGGCCTTCCTGGGTCTGATCGCCGCCAATTTCAGCTCGATTGCCATGGAGCCGATGGGTCATATCGCCGGCACCGCCTCGGCCTCCTATGGCTTTGTCAGCGGTATTGGTGCGACCCTGATCGGCATGTTGATCGGCCAGCTCTACGACGGCACCGCCGTCCCGCTGATCGCAGGCCAGGCGGTTGTCGGAGCACTCAGCCTGTGCGCAGTGCTGGTAACCGAACGCGGCCGCCTGTTCGGAGTAGGCGAGGATGGCGAGGCAGGCTAGGCTCCTCCCAAAGGGGAGAATTCATGAGCTTTGATACCGTCCGCCTCGAGATCGACGAGCAGATTGCCACCATCACGCTGAACCGGCCACACCGGCTCAACGCCTTTACCTACGAGATGGGTGACGAGCTGATCGGAATATTCGATCAGCTGGACGCAGACGATGATGTCCGCGCCGTCATTGTGACTGGCGAGGGCAAGGCCTTCTGCGCGGGTGCCGACCTGTCCACCGGGGCCGACACCTTCGACATGGTGGCGCAGACGCAGCACGACGGCACGTTCGATGCGACCGACGAG
>JAYZXG010000015.1:0-3197 GCA_036141435.1 Pseudomonadota bacterium
AGCTGGAGTCCACGTCTGCGGATGGCACGCGCATCCCGTACTTCGTGGTCCGCCACGAAGATACGGTGATGGATGGGTCCACGCCGACGCTGCTCTATGCCTATGGCGGTTTCGAGGTTTCCATCCGTCCAAGCTATTCCGGTTCGCGTGGCCGTCTGTGGCTGGAGCGCGGCGGCGCCTATGTGGTGGCCAATATCCGCGGCGGTGGCGAGTTCGGTCCGTCCTGGCACCAGGCCGGTCTGAAAATGGATCGCCAGCGCATTTATGACGACCTTATCTCGGTTGCCGAGGACATGCATACGCGTGGCCTCACCAGCCCGCGCCGCACAGCCGTCTATGGCGGTTCCAATGGCGGCCTGCTGACCGGCGTCATGTATACCCAGCGCCCGGACCTGTGGAATGCCGTAGTCTCTGCGGTTCCGCTGCTGGACATGCTGCGTTTCCACACCCTGCTGGCCGGGGCGTCCTGGATGGGCGAATACGGTAATCCGGAAGACCCGGATGAAGGCGGTTTCCTGCGCTCGATCTCGCCCTACCACAATGTGGATGCGAACGGCGATTATCCGGAAATCTACATCTACACCTCGACCAAGGATGACCGCGTCCACCCGGGCCACGCCCGCAAGATGGCGCACCTTCTGGAAGAGCTTGGCCATGAGTATCTCTATTACGAGAACACAGAGGGCGGTCATGCCGCCGCAGCGGACCTCTCCGAGTATGCCCGCCGCGACGCCATGCTCTACACCTTCCTGATGCAGAACCTCATGGGTGATGACGAATAGGAGCGTTGACGCTCCAAAGGAAAACCCCCGGCAGCGATGCCGGGGGTTTTTTATTGCCCCCTCATCGCCCCTTCGGGGCACTTCTCCCCTCGGGGGAGAAGGATGGTGATGTTGGGTTATCCCTCTCCCCATGGGGCGAGCTCGAGCGAAGCGAGGGTGAGGGGCGAGAGCGAAGTGAACAAATAAAAACCCCGGGATCTCTCCCGGGGTTCCATCAAGAACAGGTCAGCGAGGCCTTACTGGGCGCCGCTGTACACAAACGCCTCTTCGACCGGGATGTCCTCGGTCTGCTGGCGCCAGAGGATGGAGGCGACTTTCCATTCGCCCTCGATCTTGAACAGGGTGATGAAATTGACCCCGATCAGGAACACTTCGCCGGTGCGGCCATTGGTGCCTTCATAGGAAGACCGTGCCACGGCGATCTCGCCCCAGATGTCGATATCGGTGCGTGTAGCAGTTTCGTCAAAACCGTTCTCGACCAGCCATTCGCCCGAGCGTTCGATATAGCCCTCGACACCGAACACCATGCCGCGTCCCTGGCCGTCCGGGCCGGCACCAACCGCGCCCATGGATGCGTTTTCGACAAACAGCGAGCGCATGCGATCAAAATCGCGCGCCTCACCGACCGGACCGGAAATGACGTCGTAGAGCGCGTCGATCGTGGCCTCGATGTCCGAGCGGTCATCAGCCATGGCCGGCGCCGCTACCAGGCTGGCCAGCGTTGCTGCCGCAACAGCAAGTGTCTTGAGTGTTTTCATCGGATCCCCTCCAGAAGATAGACCGACAGGCTCCACCATCTGACCGGAGATTGGCAAGTTACGGGTTTGACAGGCGTCAACTCGCGAGCTGTTGCAGCATGGTCTGGATGTTCACCAGCTTGTCGCGGCCTTCCGGGGCCTGGGCTTCCTTCAGGCCCATTTCCGACTTGATCTGGCGCAGGGCGCGGGCCTGGGCGTCATTGCGGCACTCCCCGACCGGAAGCGCTCCGGCCGTGGCCAGCTTGAGCAGGCCGGCGGCCTTGTCGAGGGCGGGTTGCGGGCCGGCCTCCACCGCGTTGAGGATCTTGGTGTCGTCGATGATCTTCATGCCCAGCTGATCGATCATCCGCGCCAGATCCATCTTGTCCTCCTCGCAGAACTTGCTGCGCAGGATGCGGGTCTGCAACGAGGTCATCAGCGACATGCGCTCGAGCGGTCGGCCCTCGCCGCGGACGAAATACTGATCGGTCTTGTTGGAGCCCAGCGCCGTGCGGACATAGCCAGCCAGCTTGCGCTTGTTGGCCTCGCCGACAATATTCTCCTCCAGCCCCAGCAGGCGCTCGATTTCCTCGTTGGCGTCGTTGGAGAAGCGCAGCAATTCGTCAATTGTCTCGGGCTGCAGCAGCCGCGCGGAGCGCGCGGTAAACGCCTTGCTCATCTGTTCCAGCGGCAGGTCCTGGCCGGCACAGGTGACCAGTTTCTGGGCCAGTTCACGCGCCAGCCGCACCTCTTCGCGCACGCTCTTCGGGCGCAGGCGCTTGGGGCGTTCGAGCTCCTTGAGCAATTGCTGGGCGATGGTCGAGCGGCATTCGCTCAGCTCTCCGGCAGCAATGCGCTTGGCCATGCGCCGCGCGCCGCTGGGCGCCAGGCTCATCGCATCTGCATGCGGGTCACCATCATAGAGGCAGATCAGGCGTTCAACGGTTTCGCCCAGGTCATTGCACTTGCCCAGCAGGGCATCGCGGCCGGCGTCGAACCCGATGACATCGGTCAGATAGCTGTCCACCTCGGCGCGGGCGAATTCGCGCGCCTTGTCCTCGTCCGGCAGGTGTTCGGACATGTCGAGCAGGGCGTCCAGCTTGTCGCCATAGCTGCGCTTGCCCTTGAGCGCGTCAGCCATGGCGCCGCGCAGGGTATAGGCCCGGCTGTCGCTGGCGTGGATGTCTGCTGCGACCTCGGCAAAGGCCTTGCCCTTGGGGTATTCCGGAATGCGGCCGTCACGCTGGTCCTTGTAGATCCGTTTCAGGCCTTTCTGGACCAGGTCATTGAGCTGTTTGACGAAGGTCTGCACATCCGCATCGCTGTCCTGGGCGCTGGCCACGGCGATCTTCTGGACGGCGTGCTGGAGTTCGGTACCCGAGGCCTCGAGCGTCTCGACCAGGTCGGGGCGGTGCAGCAATTCCATGGGAACGGCCTTGTTGCGCTCGAACCAGCCGGTGAGTGCGCGGCGGATGGTGTCGCGAGCATGCGACTTGGACAGGTCATCCGGTGTCAGGCAAGGCAGGGAGGCCTTGGCATCATTCTCGGTTTCAATCTTGTAGCGGTCCTGGCCACCCTCGAAAATGGCGACAGAGCGGAACTTGCGCTCGGCCTCGTCAAACTTCTCCTTGGTGACGCGCACGGAGCCGTCCTTGAATTCGCGCAACAGGCCATGTGC
>JAYZXG010000016.1:0-3817 GCA_036141435.1 Pseudomonadota bacterium
GGGCATGCACCGGTTCGGCCTGTCATCCATGAGTCGCAACGGGCGCGCCGCGGGAACGATCAGCGCTCCGGACGTGACCCGCAATGTCGGCCTGGTCGGGCGCAATGGCGCTATTGATGTCCTGACCGATCTCAACGGCGACATCCTGGACGGGGTGACGCTCGGCGAGATCGAGGAGATCAACTATGCCTCGGCCGACGGCACGATGGTCCAGGGCTGGGTGATCTATCCGCCGGATTATGATCCCGCCCAGACCTATCCCATGGTCATGCACATTCATGGCGGGCCGCACGCCATGTACGGCGTCAATTTCAACTTCCGTTTCCAGGAGTGGGCCGCACAGGGTTATATCGTCCTGTTCACCAATCCGCGCGGTTCGACCGGCTACACGCCGGAATTTGCCAACGCCATCGACAATGCCTATCCCGGCCGGGCCGATATGGAAGACCTGCTGGGCGGTGTCGATCACCTGGTCGAACGCGGCCTGGTTGACGAGGACCGGCTCTATGTGACCGGCTGTTCCGGCGGCGGCGTGCTGACCACCTGGCTGGTCGCCCACACCGACCGGTTCGCGGCAGCCGCCTCGTTGTGCACGGTGTCCAACTGGATCAGCTTTACCGGCCAGGCGGATATCGCGGCGTGGAGTTTCAACCGCTTCCGTCCCAACTACTGGGAAGACCCGACCGAGTGGCTGGAGCACTCACCGGTCATGCATGCCCATCGCATCACCACACCGACCCTGTACATGACAGGGGCTGAAGACCTGCGCACGCCGCTGGCCCAGGCCGAGGAAGTCTATGCCAACCTCGTGCGTCGCGGCGTTCCGTCCATGCTGATTTCGATGAACCGGGAATATCACGGGACCTGGAGCGTGCCGTCCAACCTGCTGCGCACCCAGCTTTATCTGCAGGAATGGTTTGATCGCTATCCGGGTGAGGAGGATGAGGGGGAGGCCGCCGACTAGGCCGCCACATCCCGCCGCATGCGCCAGAAGCGCATGGCACGCTCGCTGTCTTCCAGCGTGATGCGGTCATAGAGCTGACCCAGCTCCTTGGCATCATTGAAGGCTTCGGCATTGGCTGACCCGCGCAGGACAGCGAGGGTGACGAACAAGGCCTTGTCGAAGCCTGCGGCCTTGCAGATCAGGGCCAGCGGGTCGATGCATTCCTGTTCGATGGCGCGCCGGGCCGCGACCAGGTCCACCCCGGTCATCTCGGAAAACCCGACATAAAAACGCATGAATTCCCGTTCGCGCAGCAGGCGGGCCAGCAGGGCCCCGTCCAGCTTGCGCCGGACTTGCTGTGAGCGGATGTATTTGCGTGCGTCCTCGACTTCGCGATCCTCGTCGAGGCGCGCGCTCAGGCGCTGGCGCGAGGCTTCCATGGCCTGTTCCAGCACGCCCGGATCGAGTTCGTTGAAGCGCTCGACAATGCGCTCGCGCAAGCGGTTTTCAACCGTCAGCATCAGGTCGGCGAGAATGTCATTGGGGGTGTCATCACGCTCGATCAGCGGCTCCTGCAGCACGCTGGACGCCTCGGCGCGTTCGGACACCACCTCGAAGGTCTGGTGAGAGATGCGTGCGCCTTCATTGCGTACCAGCGTCGCCACGGTGTGGTCGTCGCCGCGCCGGACAATCGTGTCGGAGACGCGTTCCGAGACGCTGTCACGTCGGGAGAGGGCCTGCAGGTGCGTCTGTTCACCGGTCTCGGCGATGCTCAGCAGATCCGTCTCCTCGAGCACGGTCGACTTGGCGAGAATGGGGGCGGCGACCTCGATGGCATCCTGGGCCAGCTTGAGGACCAGGCCCTTCGGCGCGAGCGGAGCATCGGCAAAGCGCTCGGACAACTCCGCCCGGGCTTCCTGGGCAGTCTGTTCAGCCAGCACCGACAGGACATCGTCGAACTGGCGGGACACTTCGGTGTCGCGTGCGGGCGGCTCGTCGAAGAACAGGTCGGTCACCTCGCGCAACAGCGTGCGGCGTCGCTCCGAGGATTTCTCCTTGGCCAGCGTGACCAGATTGTTCAACTTGCTGACGACCGCCATTGGTCACTCCTCGACACTCAGCCTCGCACTCTCCCACAGACCTGTAAAAAAACCGTACGGGCGATAGTTCAAATTGTGCGTATCGGGCAGATCAGGGCTCGGGAGCGTCATCGACCGCCTGCAGGGCGCGGATCTCGCGCGGCGTAGGCGCGCGATCGGAACTGGCTTCGATCTGTCGGGTCAGTCGCGTGCTCAGACCGGTCGTGCGGCCGGGGGCCAGCCTCGGCGTCGATGGCGATGAGAGCAGGGCGCATTGCGCGTCCTCACCGTAATAGTCGGGCCGCGTCCAGACCCAGGCCTGGCAGGCATGATCGCCGTCGCACAGGGCTTCGCAGCGCTCGGCGCCGGCAGTTCCGATCGCCAGTCGTTCATAGACTGATCCGGTGCGTTCATACCCCGGCATCACGCTCTGCGCGCCCAAGGGCGCGGAAAGCTGTGTGAAAACAAGCAGGAGGGTCAAAAAATAGCGCATCTGCCGTATTCTTGTCCCAGTGCGCTAATAATTCCTTCAAATCACCGTTGAATTTGTACAATTCCGGGGATAGGGGATGGCGCGCAAGCGAGGGGCAGACATGCAGCGCACTCAGGACAGTTTCACCAATCGGCTGACCGCGTTTATCGAAAGCGCGGCGTTCCGCAATTTCATTCTCGGTCTGATCGTGTTGAACGCGATCACGCTGGGGCTGGAAACCTATCCCTATGAGGGATTGTGGTTCACCACCATTCTGCCGATCGTCGATCGCATTGTTGTCTCGGTGTTTGTGTTCGAGATTTTCCTCAAGCTGGTGGCGTATCGCCATCGCTTTTTCATGTCCGGCTGGAACTGGTTCGACCTGATCGTCATCGGCGTGTCGATCATGCCCGATGCAGGCGGTTTCGCCGTCCTGCGCTCGCTGCGCATCCTGCGGGCCTTCCGCCTGTTCTCGGTGATGCCGGAAATGCGCAAGGTCGTGGAAGCCCTGCTGCGGGCGATTCCGGGCATGAGTTCGGTGATCGCCGTTCTGGCCCTGATTTTCTACGTCTCCTCGGTGATGGCCGCCAAGCTGTTCGCGGAAAGCAATCCGGAGCTGTTCGGAACCCTGGGCGAGAGTGCGATCACCCTGTTCCAGGTGATGACGCTGGAAGGATGGGCGACCGAGGTCCAGAACCCGGTGCGCGAACATCACCCCTGGGCCTGGTTCTTTTTCCTGGTGTTTATCGTGCTGACCAGCTTCGCCGTGCTGAACCTGTTCATCGCCATCATCGTGGATAGCCTGCAGGCCAAGCATTTTGACGACGAGGATGCGCGCGACGAGGAGGCCCAGGCCGACCGCGCCGAGCTGCACCGCGAGATTTCCGAACTGCGCGAGGAGATCCGCCTGCTGGGCGGCATGCTTCAGCGATCGTTGGAGGCGTCTTCGGACGGTTCCAGCAAGGCTTCAAAAGCCCCTGACAGTTCGGAATAGAAGGCGGCCAGGCGTTCTTCCCGTTCCGAGCGGGTACGCGGCGCGGCTGCGCTGAGATCTCGCGGCGGCAATTCGGCATGCACCTCGGTCATGAAGCTCTGCCAGATCTGGGCGGGCAAACCGCCACCGGTGACGTCCTGCATCGGGCTGTCATCGTCATTCCCGACCCAGACCCCGGCTGTGTAATCCTCGGTAAAGCCGATGAACCAGGCATCGCGGAAAGACTGGCTGGTGCCGGTCTTGCCGCCGACCGAACGGTCCGGCAGGGCCGCCCGGCGACCGGTGCCTGTCAGCACGACATCCTGCATCATGGTGGACATGGCCTGGGC
>JAYZXG010000017.1:0-2761 GCA_036141435.1 Pseudomonadota bacterium
CTAAGCGAATGGCTGATATGCAAGGGGAGGCGGCAAACAGCGCTTGATGTCCAGCGCCGGTGGGCTTATTTGCGGGTCATGGCCAATCTGATTGATACGTCTTCGCGTGAAGCTGCCGCGTCTGCGCGCGCTGCCCGTCACCCCGAAAAACAAAAGCGTCCCGATACACCGGTCCTGCGCAAACCCGAATGGATTCGGGTCAAGGCGCCACTGGGCAAGACCTTTGCCGAGACCCAGAAAATCGTCAAAGAGGGCGGTCTGGTCACGGTTTGCGAGGAAGCGGGCTGTCCGAATATCGGCGAGTGCTGGGAACAGAAACACGCCACCTTCATGATCCTCGGCGACACGTGTACGCGGGCCTGCTCCTTCTGCAATGTGAAAACCGGCCTGCCTGCGCCGGTCGATCAAGACGAGGCCCGTCGGGTCGCCGACGCGGTCGCAGAGATGGGGCTCAACCATGTCGTCATCACATCGGTCGATCGGGATGACCTGGACGATGGTGGCGCCCAGCATTTCGTCGACGTGATCAATTCCATCCGCGCCGCGGCACCGCAAACCACGATCGAGATCCTGACGCCGGACTTCCTGCGCAAGGACGGCGCGGCAGAGATGGTCATCGATGCCAAGCCGGACGTGTTCAACCACAATCTGGAAACCGTGCCGCGCCTGTATCTTTCGATCCGCCCCGGGGCCCGCTACTACCATTCCCTGCGCCTGCTGGAACGGGTGAAGGAGCGCGACCCGAACCAGTTCACAAAATCCGGCATCATGGTCGGCCTGGGTGAGACCAAGGAAGAAGTCATGCAGGTGATGGACGACATGCGCTCCGCCGGCATCGATTTCCTGACCATTGGCCAGTATCTGCAGCCGACCCGAAAGCATGCGGCCGTGGAACGGTTCGTGACGCCGGACGAATTCAAGGCGTACGAGACCATTGCCCGCGCCAAGGGTTTCCTGATGGTCTCCGCGACGCCGCTCACACGCTCCAGCCATCATGCCGGCGATGACTTTGCCAAGCTGAAAGCGGCACGAGAACAGGCTCTGAACCGCTAGTGCCTACTGTCGTTCGGGAACAGCTGCGGCTCTTTCATTCCGCAGACGAATTGTACGATCTGGTGCTGGATGTGCGGGCTTACCCGCAATTCATCAGCCAGATCAAAGCCTTGCGCGTGCTCAGCGAAGGCGAGAATGATCTGACCGCGGAAGCGCGCGTGCGCTACAAGTTTGTGGCCGAGAAATTCACCACACGCGTCCAGTCCTGTCCGGACTCGCGGCGGATCGATGTCAGCTTCATTTCCGGCCCGTTCCGGACCCTGAACAATTCCTGGCAATTCCTGCCGCTGAGCGATGGGTCCTGCCTGGTCGATTTCTACATCGAGGCCGAATTCAAGATCGGCATGCTGCAAATGCTTCTGGAGGCCAACAAGGCCCGGGCCGGTCAGGTCCTGATCAACCGTTTCAGTACGGAAGCTGCGCGTCGCTACGCGACCAGCGGGGACCCGTCGGTCAATCTAGATGACGAGATCAACGCCCTGGTGAAGTAGCCGCAGGGCGTTCTGGACGCTTTGCCGGCGGACGAGGCTGCGCCCCCGGTCGCCAAACCTCTGGACGTCACTGATCCCGGGACGATCGCGCAGGGCGAGACCGAAATGGACCAGGCCCGCCGGTTTGTGGGCACTGCCCCCCGGTCCGGCTATTCCGGTGATAGAGACCGCGATATCGGCATTGGACTTGAGCAAGGCATGCTCTGCCATGCGTATCGCAACTTCTCTTGAGACAGCGCCATTGGCGGCAATAACGCGCGCCGGAATGCCCAGCATTTCCGTCTTGGCCTCGTTGGAATAGGTCACGAAGGCGCGGTCCACGACATCCGATGATCCCGGGATTTCGGTCAACAGCGCGCTGACCAGCCCGCCCGTACAGCTTTCCGCTGTGGCGATCATCACGCCGGCGGTCCGCGCGCGTTGCAGCAGCGTCTCGGCGTGCTGAGTCAATTCACGGTCAAACATCTTCCGGCATCCTTGCAGTCACGATTGCTTGCGCAGCAACGCCTTCGCGGCGGCCGGTGAAACCGAGTTTCTCGGTGGTGGTCGCCTTGATATTCACCCGCGCGAGGGGAAGGCCGACCAATTCTGCCACGCGCGTCCGCATCTCGTCGCGGTGCGGTCCGACCTTCGGACGCTCGCAGATCAGGGTGATGTCGGCATTGACCAATGCGCCGCCGGCATTTTTCAACAGCTGGCAGGCATGCATCAGGAAGCGGTCGCTCGAGGCCCCCTTCCATTGTGGGTCGGTGGGTGGGAAGTGTTGCCCGATATCGCCTTCACCGGCAGCCCCGAGGATCGCATCCGTCAGGGCATGCAGGCCGACATCCGCATCCGAATGCCCCACCAGGCCATAATCCTGGTCCAGCCGAACACCGCACAGATACATGTGATCAGACGGCTCAAGGCGGTGCACATCAAACCCTTGTCCGGTGACATATATCATATCGGTCTTTCCCAGCAGCGCTTCAGCGCGTTCAAAATCCTCAGGGGTCGTCAATTTGAAATTCCCGGCTTCACCCCGGGTCAGATGAACCTCAAGGCCGGCAGCCAACGCCACAGACGCATCGTCATGTGCGCTGGCCTCTCCCAGCTTTTCATAGTAATCCAGCAGGGCGTCCAGGCGAAAACCCTGCGGCGTCTGGGCCGCGCGCAGCCGCTCCCGGTCGACGCTGTCTCACATGTTTCCGTCCGCATGGGCGAGGAGGGCGTCTGTC
>JAYZXG010000018.1:0-3568 GCA_036141435.1 Pseudomonadota bacterium
ATAGCCGCCCGCCAATGCGTCCCATGCGACCGGCAAAACCTGTCCTGCTGCCCCCTCAGCAGATGCAGCGGCGGCGCGGCGCCGCTGGACGGGCCGCTCTGCTGCATGCGATCGCCCACATCGAGTTCAACGCCATCGACCTGGCCTTCGACCTCATTGCGCGGTTCGGCGGGCATGCCGGTTTCAACGAGGCCCAGCGCAGCGCCCTGGTGGATGACTGGATCGGCGTCGGAGATGACGAGGCACGACACTTCATGATGGTGCAGGACCGGCTCGCCGAAATGGGCGCGGACTATGGTGACCACGTGGCCCATAACGGGCTCTGGGATGCCGCCATTTCGACCGGGCATGACCTTGCCGCCCGCCTCGCTGTCGCCCCGCTCGTCCTCGAGGCGAGAGGCCTCGATGTCACCCCCGGCATGATTGACCGGCTCGTCTCTGCCGGCGATCAGGCCAGTGCCGACGTCCTGAAGGTGATCTACGAGGAAGAAATCGGCCACGTTGCTGCAGGTGCCCGATGGTTCCACACGCTTTGTAATATAGATGAACAAGATCCGCAGTCACGCTACCAAGCACTTGTAAAACAACACTTTAAAGGCGGCCTGAAACTGCCGTTTAATTTCAATGCTCGGAAAATTGCGGGTTTACCCGAAGAATACTACCTACCATTGGCGCATTAGGGTCCAAGATTTGCATCACGGGATGTTGAATTTTCTCCGAGTTTTGTGTCACATGCCTGCGGGGCATTTGGGGCAAGCGTAAAAGAGCGGCTCACACAGCATGTTCGCAGGCGTGAAAGAAGCGGTTTGGGGTACGGCGCAACGCTGGTTTCCGGACCGACAAATTTATCACCGCAGTGACGGTCAGGTTCGCTATTTCGCGATTTCGACCGCTTTGCAGGTGTCGGCGCTGGTCGCCGCAACCGTGCTGGCCGGATGGCTGTGTTTCACGACGGTTTCTGTTGCCTTTCATGGGCGTGCCATCGCGGCGAAGGAAACCGAGATGGAAGAGGCGCGGGTCCAGTTCAACCGCATGATTGCCGAGGCCCAGGCCAGCGAAGCGACCGCGATTTCCCTGGTCGAGTCGCAATCGGCCGAGTTCGACCGGACCGCGGTCGAATTCCAGCTGCGCCACGAGACGCTGCGCCAGCTTGTCGAGTTTGCCGAGCAGCTGTCCGGCAGCGTGATGGAACCCTCTCCCGAGCTTGATGACGGACGTGTGCTGATGGCGGCAACGCCTGCGGACCCGACCCCTCGCGAAGCGCGCGACAGCCTGGTCTCTCTGTCCTCCCTGTCGGAAGACCCGGAAGACCAGATCAACTATCTCATGGGTGAACAGGATCTCGTTCTGGCCCAGGCCGAGGATGCGACGGAAACGCGGCTGGAAAATCTCCGCGCCGTGCTGCGCCTGACCGGGCTGAACATTGAAGACGTCGTGGCCTCCGGTCGTGACACCGACGAACAGGGCGGGCCGTATGAGCCGATCGTGATGGATGCGAGCTTTGCGCCGGGCCTGGAACTCAACCGTCAATTCTCTTCGCGCATCAATCGTATTGCCGCGCGCATGCTGGAAGTGAACGAGCTGGAACGCTTCTCCATGGAAGGCCCGTTCGGTGAACCGATCGCGGTACCGCATCGCCGGACCTCGGGCTTTGGCGTTCGTCTCGATCCGTTCAATGGTCGTCCCACCCAGCACCGGGGCATGGACTTCGGCGCCTATCGCCGCGCTCCCATTGTCGCCACCGGTCCGGGTGAGGTCGTTTACGCGGGCTGGAGAGGCGGTTATGGTCGTACCGTGGAGATTGACCACGGCTATGGCTTCCGTACCCGTTATGCACATCTCCATGAAATCGCAGTGCGCCGGGGTGATACCGTCGAGCGAGGACAACAAATCGGGGGCATGGGGTCCACGGGTCGTAGCACAGCTACGCACTTGCACTATGAAATCTGGTTCAATGGATCGGCGATCGATCCGGACCGACTATTGAGAGCGGGACGTTATGTTCAATAAGAGTAACAAAGACACTTCCACCCCCGATCCGATGCAACAGCCAGCTGCAGCGCCAAAAAGGAACGCCATGAAATCGAAAGCTCCATCCATCCTCTCCGGTGACCTGGTCCTGACCGGTTCCATCGTTTCCGAAGGCGAAGTCCAGCTGGACGGCACCGTAGACGGTGACATCCGCGCGGGCTCCCTGATCATCGGCGAAGAAGCGAATGTGAACGGTGAAGTCATGGCCGAGACGGTCGTTATCCGCGGCCGCGTGACCGGTTCCGTACACGCTCGCCAGGTACAGCTGGCGTCCACCGCGCGCATCGAAGGCGATATCGTGCATGCCGCGCTGTCTGTTGAAAGCGGTGCATTCTTCGACGGCCATTGCCGTCACGCATCAGACCCGCTGAGCGAGAAATCCAGCGGTGGCGCACCCGCTTCCGCGCGCAAGGCCGCAAACAAGTCCGACGATATGCCGCCGGCTCCGGGCAAGTCCTCCGTGACGTCCCTGGATCCGCCGCTGGCCAGCAAGTCCTCGGCTTAGCTGAACCAGAACGAGTTCGACTTTTAGAAGACGGCGGAGCGAAAGCTCCGCCGTTTTGTTTTATGGGCCACCAATGAAGCGCCTCAGACTGCCTCAGACCGCCTCCGCCAGCATCGCGAACGAGACTTTCATGTATCGGTTCAGCGGCGTTGCCTCATCGCTCCAGTCATCCTCGTAGAAATCCCGCAGGACAAACCCGGATCGCAACAGTCCGCCGATCATACTGTCCAGCGTGTGCGAGAATTCGAGATGCCCCTGCGCGGCGATCCGCTCGTCCAGACCTGCAGCGTCGAGCGCGCGCGTATCATCAAAGGGCAAGGCAAATGTGACCACCGGCGGGGCCCCGGCTTCAATGGCGTCATGGTCAAACATGTAGAAAGCCGGATTCATGACACCGGTGAGCAGCCGACCGCCCGGCTTGAGAACACGCCGGGCTTCCTGCCAGACGCGTTCAACATCCGGCACGAAGATCGTCGAAACCGGATTGAAGACAAGGTCGAAACGCCCCGCCTCAAAGCGCGAGAGATCCATCATGTCGCCTTGTTCAACGCGGATATCGAGACCGTCACGCGCGGCAACCTCCTGGTCCCGCGCCAATTGCTCATCGGAATTGTCGAAACTGGTCACCCGGGCTCCAGCCGCAGCAAGGACCGGCACCTGTTGCCCGCCCCCGGACGCAAGACCGAGCACGTCGGCCCCCGCGAGCCCGCCAAACCAGTCCGCCGGCACACGCCGGTTCGGAGTCAGGATGACACTCACCTCGCCCTGGCGTGCCCGTTCGATGCTCTGACGGTCCACCGGCTGGCTCCACTCGCCCTCTCCGGACGCTGATTCCCGGTTCCAGGCGGTCCTGTTCTGCGCCACGACATCAATCATCGAAATCTCCTGAAACCGTTGGCGTCAGTGACGAGCCGTGATCAGCCTTCGTCGTCCTCTCCGCCCACACGTGCTGCCAGCGCGGCGGCCATGAACGGGTCGAGATCACCATCCAGGACACCGCCGGTATTGGAGGTTTCCACATTGGTGCGCAGG
>JAYZXG010000019.1:0-3172 GCA_036141435.1 Pseudomonadota bacterium
TTTCGGAGCCGACCTCGACGTGATCGAGCCCTGTGCCTTTCCCCTTACAGCCAAGGGCATTCGCAAGGCTGCGATGGATTACCAAGCGTCCATTTCCCCTGTCAGGCATAGCTCCTGGAGCCGGTATCTCGCCTCGCCCCCCGCGTCAAAAGGTCGCCTCGTTCTGTTTACAACCCGCGGGGCAGACAACCTCTGGGACTTCAAATTCCGTCCGGATGACCGACTGCTATTTGGTCGGGAAAGTGCAGGCGTCCCGGACGAGGTCCATGATCAGGCCGACGCCCGCGTCATCATTCCGATTCGTCCGGAGACACGGTCGCTGAACGTCGTCGTGTCCGCCGGCATCGCGCTCGCGGAGGCGCAAAGGCAGCTGCGCTAGCCCGCGGACAAGCCTGCCCGCACCATGTCGGCGGCATATTCGTGATTGAGCTGATATTCGAGCAGATCGGCCATCGCATCGCAGGCCTCGGCGTATTCGGCGTCAGTCTGTGGCTGGTAGCCCGAGAAGTATCGCAGGCGGCTTTCCTCATAATTGTTGAAGACAAAGCCTTGCATCTCTCCCGTCCCCAGCGTCGCCCGGTCCGGGTCGTGCGGCACCACCTCCGGACCGGCAGCCAGCACCAGCGCCACCATGGCGTCCTGCATGCGGGCATAGCTGGGGTGACGACCGGCCGCCATCGCCTGCTGAGTGGTGATATTGTGAGGTGCCACGCCGGAATACAGCAGCGCGTAGCAGTGCTCCGGCTCCGTGACCAGTCCGCGTGAGACCTCCAGCAAGGTCGCCTGGAGATTGAGCAATGCGGCGTCGGTCGTTCGGGGGCCATAGACCATGAGAGCTGTCTGGCCGAGGACAAAGGCTTCCTCGTAGATGACTTGCTCGGCCCGCGCCGCCCCGTCGGTCTCGAACGCCGCGATCGCCCGCTCGCGCATGCGCTGCTGGGCATCAGGGTCCACGGTCGCCAGGGCCAGAAACATCTCGTTCTCGGCAAACATCGCATCGACTTCAGCGCCAAAATCGCGATCCGCTCGAGCGGTACTCTCAGCGTTCAGCAGGTTCGTCGCGAGAATGGGCGCCAGCAGTGCGCCGGCGAGTGCCGTGGCAACAACCATCATCCAGCGTCGCCCCAGACCACCGATCATAAAACCCAGAGCGGCTCCGATGACGCCGCCCAGCGCTGCCATGCCCATACTGTCCATGTCTGTTCCACCCCTCGATTGAAGCTCCAAACTAGGGCTGGGCCGGGATCAAAAACAAGCCGCCGCCTTCATGGCGCCACAAGACAATCGGATAAATATCTTGTCTGGACTGCAGAAAAGGCCCATACCGCGCTCATCGCCACGGCGTGGATCTTTGTAATCAAAGTTCGTGGCAAGCTTTCGGCGCCCCCAGAGGCGCCGCGCGAATTAATCGCCCGCCGGACGGCTGACCCACGCTCAACACGTTCACCCACCCCGACCTGCTTGCCCTGCAAGCGGGCGTGAACAGGTATTGTTTTTGACGCACTTTCACGATCTTGGCCTCGCCAAACCCCTCATCCAGGCCATCGACGCTTCCGGGTATACGACCCCGACCCCGATCCAGGCTCGCGCCATCCCGAAACTTCTCACCGGTTCCGATCTTGTCGGCATCGCCCAGACCGGCACCGGCAAGACCGCAGCCTTCACCCTGCCCCTGCTGCACCAGCTGCTGAACTATGACGAGCCGGTCGGCGCCCGCCGTTGCCGCGCGCTGGTCCTCGCACCCACGCGTGAGCTGGCAGCCCAGATCGAGGAAAACGCTGCGCGTTATGCCCAGAGCACCAAGCTGCGGCTGACGACGGTCTTCGGCGGTGTGAAACCCCGCCCCCAGATCAAGGCGCTGGAACCGGGCGTCGACATGCTGATTGCGACGCCGGGCCGCCTGATGGACCATATCTCCACCGGCGCCCTGCGCATTGACCGGGTCGACATGGTCGTGCTGGACGAGGCCGACCAGATGCTCGACCTCGGCTTCATGCCGACCATCCGCCAACTGATGGCCAAGCTGACGCGCAAGCGCCAGACAATCCTGTTTTCGGCCACCATGCCGAAACAGATTCGCAGTCTGGCCAATGACTTCCTGAGCAATCCCGTGGAAGTCTCTGTCGCACCGCAATCCACGCCGATCGAGCGTATCGAACAGGACGTTCAGCTGCTGGAGCGAAGCGAAAAGCGCGCCGCCCTGCGCGACCTGCTGGCCCCGCGCGAAATGGAGCGGGCCATTGTTTTCACCCGGACCAAACACGGCGCCAACCGGGTTGTGACCAATCTGGGCAAGGACGGCCTCACGGCTGTCGCCATCCATGGCAACAAGTCCCAGAACCAGCGGGAAAAGGCTCTCGCGGCTTTCCGTGACGGCTCTGTCCGCATTCTTGTCGCGACCGATATCGCGGCGCGCGGTATCGATATTCCCGGTGTCAGCCATGTCATCAATTACGATCTGCCCAATGTCTCCGAAGCCTATGTGCACCGTATCGGCCGCACGGCTCGCGCAGGAACCGACGGGGTCGCTGTCTCGCTGGTCGAACCGGATGATCGCATCCTGCTGCGTGATATCGAAAAACTGATCGGACGCCATCTCACGCCATTCGGCGCAGAGCTGGAAGTCCCCAAGGACGCCAAGCGCCCCGGCAGTGGCGGAGGCGGCCGTCGCGGTGGCAATGCAGGCGGAAATCGTCGTCATCGCCCATCCGCGGGCAAGGCCGGAGCTGCGGGCGAATCCTCGCGGCAAGGCAAGCCCAAGGCGGGCGGAAAGCCCAAGCCGAAACCCAAGGGCGCCCAGGGCGGCCAGTCCGGTCCGGCCGGCGCCGGACAGGGCCGGCGCAGGGTTCGCCGCCGCAAGTCGGGCCCCGCAAAAAACAGCAACGCCTAACACCTCTTGCCTATTGCCAGACGCGTCCCAGCGCGTATGCATGTCGCCATGACGGAACAAGCACTCAACATCGATCTCGCCCGCGCCTCCGCCCGGGCCTGGTTTGAAGACCTGCGCGACCAGATCTGTGCCGCGTTTGAACGCCTGGAAGACGAGGCTCCGGCCGATCTCTACCCGGGCGAAGCCGGACGCTTTGAATACGAGGACTGGTCCCGCGGCGATGGCGGCGAGGACCAGGGTGGTGGCCAGATGGGCATCATGCGCGGTCGCCTGTTCGAAAAG
>JAYZXG010000020.1:0-9110 GCA_036141435.1 Pseudomonadota bacterium
CATCGAAGGCAGAATTGAGCATGCGGATGATTTCCGAGCTCTCATTGGAGACGATGCGATGGGTCTTCTTGTCCCACAGCACCGGTACGGTCACGCGACCCGAATAGTCGGGTTCGGACTGTAGGTAGACCTCGTACATGAAGTCCTTGGCGAACAGGTCATCGCCGACAATGGCGTCCTTGTCCTCGGCGAACGTCCAGCCCTTCTCGGCCATGTACCAGTGCACAACGGAAACCGAGATCATGCCTTCCAGCCCTTTCAGGGCGCGATAGATCATCGTCCGGTGGGCCCATGGGCAGGCATAGGAGATATACAGGTGGTAGCGCCCCGGCTCTGCCTTGAAGCCTCCGCGACCGCTGGGGCCGGGCGCACCATCAGCGGTAACCCAGTTGCGCAATTGCGCCTCCGACCGGACAAAGCGCCCCTTGGATGCCTTGGTGTCGTACCACTTGTCCTGCCATTTGCCGTCTACGAGCAAGCCCATGACGTCTCTCCCGAGTTGTTGGGGGGCGCTAGAAGCGGCCAGCCTGGAAATCGATCACGGCCTGTTGCAGCTCGGCCTGTGTGTTCATGACGAAGGGGCCGTAGCGCGCCACCGGTTCGCCGATCGGCTTGCCGGCCACCAGCAAAAGGCTGGCGCCCTCCGGCCCGGCTTTCAAATCCAGCTGATCACCTGTGCCAAGCACGGCCAGGGCCGGTGTCGTGACAGTGGTTCCGCCGGCGTCGACCTGGCCGCGATAGACAGCGATGAAGGCGTTCAGGTCTGCAGGAACGGCCTCGGTCAGGCTGGCGCCTGCGTCCAGGGTGATATCCAGCAACAAGGGATCGATGGCTGCGCTGCGGGCCGGGCCCTGGATGCCATTGGAGAGGCTTCCGGCAAGAACGCGGAGGCTGGCGCCGTCGCGCTGATCGACCGGGATCTCGTCGCGGGAAAATTCCTGATAGCCCGGATCGGTCATCTTCAGCTCACTGGGCAGGTTGACCCACAGTTGGAAGCCCCACATGCGGCCGTCCGTTTGTTCGGGGATCTCGGAATGCACAATGCCACGACCCGCAGTCATCCACTGGAGGCCACCGTTTTCGATGACACCGGAATGCCCCTTGTTGTCGCCGTGACGCATCTTGCCTTCGATCATGATGGTGACCGTCTCAAAGCCGCGGTGCGGATGTTCCGGGAATCCGGCGATATAGTCATTGGCATTGTCGGAGCTGAAATAGTCCAGCATCAGGAAGGGGTCGAGCTGCATCAGGCCCTGATGTCCCAGCATCCGGGTCAGCTTGACGCCGGCGCCGTCCGACGTGGGAATGCCACGATGCACGCGATCAATGGGTCGTGATTTGAAACTCTGGGCCGCAACAGTCATATCATCCTCCTGTCTTGCAGATACAGATAGCGTTTTGCGGGACCCGGACCATCCGCCCTTCAGGAAATGCATTTATTCCAAGCGGGGCAGAGTGAAGCTGTAAGTTGACCTTTGCCCGTTTGGCGTCAGTGTAAGCGGGCTTGGGAGGGCACAAATGCTGAATTATCGCGGCTTGGGCGCACTGTGTGCGGCTGGAATGCTCGTATCCTGTTCCGCTGAAACTCCGCCGGGAGCGGAGTTGATCGCACGCATGAACGCGCTGTGCGGCAAGGCGTTTGCCGGTGAAATCACCAGCGACGATCCGCGCGATGCGGACTGGGCGTCGGAGCGGCTTGTCATTCATTTCCGGGACTGTTCACCGTCCGAGGTGCGCGCACCCTTCCATGTGGGTGACGATCACAGCCGCACCTTCATCATCACCCAGCTCGAGCACGGGCTTCGCTTCAAGCACGATCACCGTCACGAGGACGGCGAGCCGGATGTCCTGTCCATGTACGGTGGCGATACCACCGACAAACCCACGGGGCTGCGGGCTGACTTTCCGGTCGATGACTTCTCCCGGGAGATGTTCGAGGAGCAGGGCTATCTGGCGTCGATGGACAATGTCTGGTCGATCGAGGTCACCGAGGACAGCTTCACCTATGAGCTCAACCGTCCCAATCGGCATTTCGAGGTGACTTTCGATCTGACGCAAGAGGTGGAAACCCCGCCACCGGCCTGGGGTAGCGAAGCGGCGTCCGACTAGGCTTGACGACAGCCCGGTTTGCGCGCTCTAAGCCGCGTCATGACACTTCGTATCGCCTTCATGGGGACGCCGGACTTTGCCGCGCGCTCCCTCGCTGAAATCGCCGCCTCCGGGCACGAAATCGTGCGCGTCTACACGCAGCCGCCCCGCCGTCGCGGCCGGGGACAGTCGGAACAGAAGACCCCGGTTCACCAGCTCGCTGAGGTCCTCGGCATACCGGTCGAGACTCCCGCCAGTTTCAAGGACCCGCAGGTCATCGAGCAATTCCGTGCCCTCGATGCCGATGTGGCCTCCGTGGTGGCCTATGGACAGATCCTGCCGCAATCCGCTCTTGATGCGCCGAAGTATGGCTGTTTGAACCTGCATGCCTCGCTGCTGCCGCGCTGGCGCGGCGCCGCCCCGATCCAGCGCGCCATCATGGCCGGTGATGCGACCACGGGTGTACAGATCCAGCAGATGGAAGCGGGTCTGGATACCGGCCCGATCCTGTTGTCCGAGCTGGTCCCCATCAAGCCCGATGATACAGCGGCAAGCCTGCACGACCGCTTGATGGAAGCCGGGGCGTTGATGTGGCCGCGCACCCTGTCGGCGCTCGAACGCGGCTCGCTTGAGGCCGTGCCACAGACGGATGACGGCGTGACCTATGCGCACAAGATCTCGTCGGAAGAGGCCCGCATTGACTGGTCACGCAGCGCCGCCGAGCTTGCCAATCACATTCGCGGGCTGTCGCCCTTTCCCGGCGCCTGGTTCCAGCTGCCGGGCGACAAGGGGCCGGTGCGCGTGAAGGTGTTGATGGCGATGGCGGTCGAGGGGGCCGGCGAGCCGGGGACGGCGCTGGACGACACGCTGACCATTGCCTGCGGCGAGGGCGCGGTTCGCCTGGTCAAGCTGCAGCGCGAAGGCAAGGGGGCGATGATGGCCGAGGACTTCCTGCGCGGCACTACCGTCCCGGCTGGCACGGTGCTGGGCTGATGCCGCGCTACAAGCTGACAATTGAATACGACGGTGCGCCGTTTGCCGGCTGGCAGCGCCAGGACAATGCGCCCTCGGTTCAGGAAGAGCTGGAGAAGGCCGCTCAAAAGCTGGACCAGTCCACCGTCACGGTCCAGGGCGCCGGCCGCACCGACAGCGGTGTACATGCGCTGGGTCAGGTCGCTCATATCGACCTGACCAAGGATCTGGCGGAGGACAAGGTGCGCGATGCGCTCAACTATCACCTCAAGCCCAATCCGGTCGCGGTGCTGGAAGCCGAGCGGGTCAGTGATGATTTTCATGCCCGGTTTTCCGCGACGCAACGCCACTATCTCTACCGCATCATCGATCGCCGGGTGCCCTTGACGCTGGACCGTGGTCAGGTCTGGCGCGTGCCGCGCGCCCTGGATGCAGCAGCCATGCACAAGGCGGCGCAATTCCTGGTCGGGACGCATGATTTCACAACATTCCGCGATGCCCAGTGCCAGGCGGAGAGCCCGGTCAAATCCATCGATAAGGTAGCCGTTGCGCGCTATGGCGAAGAGGTCCAGCTGACCATCGAGGCGCGTTCCTTCCTGCATCGCCAGGTCCGCTCCATCACCGGGTCGCTGGTCGAGGTCGGGTTTGGCAAGTGGTCGCCGCAGGATTTCAAGGCGGCCCTTGATGCCGCGGACCGCAGCCGCTGCGGTCCGGTCGCGCCGCCGGACGGATTGTATCTGACGGCCGTGGATTATCCGGCGGATGCGGGCACGAGCGCCTGATAGACCAGAACCTGCGCGATATAGCTCATCACCAGCGGTACGGCGGCGCCGAGAGCCGAGGTGATCGTGGGTACGCCGAGGCTGACATAGGCCACACGCCAGTGCACCAGGAAGCGCAGGTAGATGTACAGGAACATCACAAATTCATAGAGGTCCTGGCCTGCCAGTCCGGCGGTCCGCAGAAGTGACATTCCAGCCAGGAACATCCACAACCAGATCACCGTCCAGTTGTGCAGAATGACCCAGGGCACAAACCGGTCCTTCACGCCCAGCACGACCGAGACGATCGCCGCTGCCCCCGGGAACAGCACCCAGGACACCGCGAAGATTGTGATCAATGCGCCCAGCGGTGGCGGTGAGCCGGCATGCGCCGCGCCGACATAGATGATCGCCAGGCAGAGCGAGGCGGGAATGATGGCCAGGAAGGAGTGCCAGAAACCGGTCATGCTGACATCGAACTCGGCTTCCCAGCCGGGTTTGAACGTCAGCGCTTTCAGAGCTCCATCGAGCGCGAGATAAGCCTCGGCAATCAGTCGGATCATTCAGGTGGTTCCGAAAAATAGCGGTCAAGAATGCGCGTATAGATACGGGTCAGGCTTTCAATATCGCTAACAGGAACGCGCTCGTCGACCTGGTGCATCGTCGCGCCGACAAGGCCGAATTCGGCCACGGGGCCATACAGCTGGATGAAGCGGGCGTCCGACGTGCCGCCGCCGGTGGTCAGTGAGGGGCGGCGTCCCAGTTCGGCGTCGACACTGTCCTGCAGCAGCGTCGTGAACGCGCCGGCGGGGGTCAGGAAGGCCTCGCCCGTGACATGGATGTTCGGCTCGATCGACCCCTCGAAATTGAGGTCGACCAGGGCGACCTCGTCGCGGATCCAGCGGCTGAGTTCCTCGCCGGTATGCTTGATATTGAAACGAATATTGAAATTCGCACGCGCCTCGGCCGGGATCACATTGGTTGTGGGATTGCCCACATCGATCGTGGTGACTTCCAGATTGGATGGCTGGAAGGGGTGATGTCCCTCGTCCAGTGTGCGTGCCAGCAATTTGTCCAGCACGGCCAGCAGCGGCGGGATCGGGTTCTCGGCGCGCTCGGGATAGGCGACGTGGCCCTGTCGTCCGCGTGCAACCAGTGTGCAGTTCAGGCTGCCGCGCCGGCCTGACTTGATGGTTTCGCCCAGCTGGTGGGGATTGGTCGGTTCGCCAACCAGGCAATGGTCAAAACGCTCGCCTTCCTCGGCGAGGGCCTCAAGGACCTTTTTCGTACCATTGATGGCCTTGCCCTCTTCGTCGCCGGTGATGAGATAGGCGATGGAGCCGGGCAGCTGATTGTCGGCGAGGTAACGTGATGTCGCCGCGACCATCGCAGCCAGCGCACCCTTCATGTCCGCCGCGCCGCGCCCCCACAGAATGCCGTCTTCCGTCTCGGCGTCGAACGGTGGGCGGGTCCAGGCGGCCTCGTCGCCGGGCGGAACAACATCGGTATGGCCGGCGAACATGAAACAGGGTTCGGCCGTGCCAAGGCGTGCATACAGGTTGTCGACATCCTCGAACCGGTAGCGTCGGCAGGAAAAGCCGAGTTGTTCGAGCGCGTCCTGCATGACGTCCAGCGCCCCTGCATCGACCGGGGTGATCGACGGGCGCTGGATCAGTCGCTGCGCGAGGGATACGGGATCAAGTGTCATCATCCGGGAAGATAAGTCTTCCACAGCAAAGAGCTAGCTTGAATTCAGGCTTTTAGTGCGAGCGACCGTGCGTTTCGCGATAACGTTCCATGGAAACGGAGATCTTGAAGGTCTCGCGGTATTTCGGCGAGCCAACCGGGCGCGGCGGGTTTTGACCCGTCAGGGCCAGGATACGCTCGAGGGTGTCGTGCGCTGCACCGCTCTGGCCTGCACCGATATAGGCGTGCAACTCGACAAGCGCGTCAGACAGCGGGTCACCCCCGCGAATGATGAAATAGGGCTCGTCCTTGCTCAGCCGGTTCAGGACGTCATGCTCTGACGGGTTGTTGGCAGAACCGTATGGCGCCGTCGGATCGGCTGCAGCTGGTTTTTCCTTGGTCATTTCATCGCTCATGGCACGCCCCTTCTGATCTGAGGGGATATTCGATCAGATTCGAGCTCGCTTCGATAGCGGCGCTTCAGCGCAGGGCTTTGAAAACTGCACGGGCACGCTTAGACAGACCGCATGTCATCTCCTGCCCGCATAGCCATTATCGGAGGCGGTCCTGCCGGGCTGTTTGCGGCCGAATATCTCGGTGCAAAAGGCTTTGCCGTATCGGTGTTTGAGCGCATGCCCACACCCGGACGCAAATTCCTCATGGCGGGGCGCGGCGGATTGAATCTCACGCACTCGGAAGCGGAAAACCGGTTTCTGGACCGCTATCGCGCCGCCAGGGACTGGCTGGCGCCAATGCTCGACGGATTTTCGCCGGCCGACCTGCGCAACTGGGCTGACGGGCTGGGCGCAGAGACCTTTGTCGGCTCCAGTGGTCGGGTGTTTCCACGCGCCATGAAAGCGTCTCCGCTGTTGCGGGCGTGGCGGCACCGCCTGGAGGCGCTGGGTGTCGAGTTTCACTGGCGCATGCGCTGGACAGGCTGGAATGACGACGCTCTGCAATTCCAGAACGATGCCGGTGAGATTTTCGAATTTCAAAGCGATGCTGTCATTCTGGCATTGGGTGGCGCCAGCTGGCCGCGGCTGGGGTCCGATGCCGGGTGGACGCGCCGGTTGGGCGAACGCGGTGTCGACATCGCGCCTTTCCAGGCGTCCAATTGTGGTGTCGAGATCGCCTGGAGCGACGTGCTGCGAGAGCGATTTGCCGGCGAGCCGCTGAAGACCATCGCCCTCGCCTGTGGCAACGAACAGGTGGCTGGAGAAGCCATGATTGCCAGTTATGGTCTGGAGGGCGGAGCGGTCTATGCCCTGTCCGATCCGATCCGTCATGCCCTCGCGACGGGGCGCTGCGAGTTGCGGCTCGACCTGCGCCCCAACCAGACCATCCAACAGCTCGTCTCGAAACTGGCGCGGGTGCGCAAGGGACAATCCCTGTCGACTGTTCTGCGCAAGACGCTGGGACTGGCGCCCCAGGCTGCGGCGCTGGTGCGTGAGGCGGGCGAGGTGTCGCGCGACCCGCTGGCCCTGGCGACCCATATCAAATCCATCCCGCTTGAGGTCACAGCCCAGCGGGGCCTTGACCGCGCGATCTCCTCGGCGGGCGGCATTGCCCGTTCCGCGGTCGATGATCAGCTGATGCTGAAGGCCATTCCGGGAACCTTGTCGCCGGGGAGATGCTGGACTGGGATGCGCCGACGGGGGGCTACCTGCTACAGGCCACCTTCGCGACGGGGCTGGCCGCCGCGAAAGGTGCCGAGACCTGGCTTAGCGCAGAAGGTCGTTGATCGAGGTCTTCGACCGCGTCTGAGCGTCCACGCGCTTGACGATGACCGCGCAAGCCAGTGACGGGCCGCCCTTGGGATCGGGCAGTGTGCCCGGCACGACAACGGAATAGGCCGGAACCTCGCCTCGGGTGATCTCGCCGCTTTCACGATCGACGATCTTGGTCGACTGGCCCAGGAAGACACCCATCGAGATGACTGCGCCCTCGCGCACGATGACACCTTCGGCGACCTCGGATCGGGCACCGATGAAGACATCATCCTCGATGATGACAGGGCCGGCCTGCAACGGCTCCAGAACGCCGCCGATACCAACACCGCCGGAGATGTGGACCCGCTTGCCGATCTGCGCACAGGAACCGACCGTGGCCCAGGTGTCGACCATCGTGCCCTCATCGACATAGGCGCCGAGATTGACATAGGACGGCATCAGGACCGCGCCCGGCGCGATGAAGGAACCCCGGCGCACGGCACAGGGCGGTACGGCGCGGAAGCCGGCAGCCTTGAACTCTTCCTCGCCCCAGCCCTCAAACTTGGACGGGACCTTGTCCCACCACTTGCCGGCCGCGACACCGCCATCGACCAGACCCATCGGGTTGAGGCGGAAGCCCAGCAGGACGGCCTTCTTGAGCCATTGATGCACGACCCAGTCGCCATTGCCTTCCTTCGACGCCACGCGGCCCTTGCCGCTGTCGAGAAGGTCGATCGCGGTTTCAACCGCATCCCGGATCTCGCCGGTCGTCTCGGTCGAGACGCTGTCGCGATCATCCCAGGCCTGGTCGATAATGGTCTGCAGCTCGGTGGTCATGGCTTACTCGGTCTTGCTTTGTGCCGTCCGGATCTCGCCCAGGAAAGTTCTCAGGCAGTCGACGGCATAGTGGACATGGTCCGGATGTTCATCCGGCGCGGCGCTTTCTTCGTCACGCGGGCCTTCCTTGGCCCGAACGAGCACGGTCGTAAAGCCCATATCGTGCGCGGTCTTCAGATTGCGCACACTGTCCTCGAACATGATGCTTTCAGGCACTGGCAGGGCATAGCGGCTGGTGAAGAGGTCAAAGCCCTCGCGATGCGGCTTGGGTACAAACCCCGAGGCGGCAACATCGAAGATGTCGTCGAACAGGTCGGCAATACCCAGGCGCGCCATGATGTTTTCGGCATGGCCGACCGAGCCGTTGGTATAGACCAGGCGCTTGCCGGGCAGCGCCTTGATGCGCGCTGCGAGTTGCGGGTCCGGCGTGATCACCGAGGCATCGATATCGTGCACGAAATCGAGGAATTCATGCATGTCGACCGTGTGGTTGGACATCAGCCCGTTCAGGGTCGTTCCGTAGTCCCGCCAATAGGTCTTCTGGACCTCGCGGGCCTTGTCATGGGGCAGATCCAGCAGGCGCGCGACATATTCCGTCATCCGCCGGTCGACTTGCGACATGACAGCGGCATCGGAGGGGTAGAGCGTGTTGTCGAGGTCAAAGACCCAGTGACTGATATGCGTCAGGTCGGGTTGGTCATGGGTCACGCCGGATGCCCCCGAAATCATCATCGGTGATATTGACGCGAACGCCGCCGTTTTCCGGTTCCGGGACCGCCCGGAAGAGCGCCTCGCCATACCCGCGTTGCGCGCAGTTTTCACGGCCTTCCGCCACGAAGCGTGCGGGCGCGAGGCAGAAGGGCTGGGTGCCGTCCAGGATCGGGGTGCGTTCACCGGTATTGATCCGCTCGGCATAGAAATAGGCGTTACCGGTCTCCAGGTGCGAGGCGAGCATGCGCGCGCATTCGCCGGAGTGAAGGCGCCACCACCCGCGCGATTGCCAGACTTCCTCGACACGGTGGCCGATGACGGCAGAGATATCGCCGATGGTTTCATT
>JAYZXG010000021.1:0-2902 GCA_036141435.1 Pseudomonadota bacterium
CGCCGGACAGGACAATGACGAATTCGATGATCACCGCGGCCCAGTTCTGCTCGCGGATGGCGTCGGTAAGTCTGCGCAGGATCATGTGCTTCCCCGGTGCTCCCCTGTTGGTTGCGTCGCATGATAAACGCGTTCAGCGAACAGGGGATAGGCAAGGGGAACACCCAGTGTCGCCGGTTGATCACACACGGCGCGGCAGGACCTTTGGATTGCGCAGGATTGCCGCGCTGATCAGGCCGACCAGAAGGCCGACCGGCAGGATCTCGGTCAGCGTGATCGGCATGCGGAACCACCAGTTCTGATACAACTCCATCATGCTCTGGGTTTCCGCCAGATAGGCGTCGATTTCCTCGGCGGAGCGCCCCTGTTCGGCGTATTGCGTGCGGATCTGTTCGACATAGACCTCAACCCAGGCGCCCCCGGTAGAGTTGAAATAGATCTCCCAGGCGAACACGTAGAAGAGCGAGGCCAGGAGGGCGATGCCTGCACCCAGTCCGAAGGCGGGCCAGAACTTGATGACGCCACCCAGCTTGGTATCGCGATAGCGCTTTACGGCTACGAAGATGATGGACATCGCGACAAGCATCGACAGATAGCCGAAGACCTGCGATCCGGCGCTGCCATTGGCATTGGAAATAATGATGCCGCCGACCATCAGCACAGCCACGAAAAGACCGATGATGGATCCATAGACAAGAATGAAACGGGTCATGAGTGTACCAGCCCGATCCCGGGCGCTCCCTTGTTTTCGATGGCTGCAAGCGAGCAGTTCCGGCCCGGTTTTCCTATCGCCCAGATGGGTGATTGGGACGAAATCGCCCGAACAGAGCAGGTCATGACGGCAGGATGTCGAGTTGCCTTGCCTTGTCCACGGCCTGCATGCGGCGGCTGACATCCAGTTTCTCGAACAGGCGGGCGAGGTGGGTCTTGATGGTGTTGGGCGAGATGCCGAGCGTGCGGGCGATCTCCTTGTTCGAGGCACCCGCGGCCAGCTGCACCAGGACATCATATTCACGATCGGAAATGCCCAGCGACTTCAGCGCAGCGTCATTGCGCTCGAAGCGGTCCGGCCGGGCCACCGGTGTCAGTCGCAGGCCCACCCAGATGCCGAGGCCGCAAAACCCGATCGCCAGAATGCCGGCGAAAATCTCCAGCCCGAAACGTCGTGCCAGATACTGGAATTCAAGCCATTCCAGCGCGAACACGGCCAGCATCAGGGCGAGGGCGTATAGGAGAATGCTCTTCCACATGGTGCGCATATTGGCGGGCTCGGCCTGCCGGTTCAATCGCCAATGAAAAACGCCCCGGGTGCGGCCGGGGCGTTTCATGGTGGGGAGGACACGAACAGGTCAGGGAAGATCAGTCCTGTTCGTGCAGCCAGGCGGCGTGCCGAGGGGCGCGCTTGGTCTGGCTCCATTCTTCAATCATCAGCGGCGCAACTTCGTTGAGCTGCTTCATCTGGTCCGGCGTGCCGGTATTGGCGGCCAGTTCGAGACGATGCCCGTTCGGGTCAAAGAAATAGATCGACTTGAAGACGCCGTGATTAACCGGGCCGAGCACATCCAGGCCCTGGGCCTCGACATGCGCCTTGGCCGCGTTCAGCTTGTCCAGGTCTTCCACTTCGAACGCAATATGCTGGACCCATTCCGGAGTCTGTTCGTCGCGGCCCATCTCCGGGGAGTTGGGCAGTTCGAAAAAGGCGAGGACATTACCCATGCCGGCATCCAGGAAGATGTGCATGTACGGGTCCGGCGCCTTGGTCGAGGGGACCTCGTCCTCGGCAATTGCCAGGACCAGGTCCATGTTCATCACCTGCTTGTAGAACTCGACGGTCTGTTTCGCGTCCTTGCAGCGATAGGCAACGTGGTGAATGCGCTTGAGCTCGACGGTCATGGACCTCTCCCTTAAGCGTTTTCGGTGTTCAGGACGCCGCGATTGATCTGGTCGCGTTCGATGCTTTCGAACAGGGCCTTGAAATTGCCTTCGCCGAAACCTTCGTCTTCCTTGCGCTGGATGAATTCGAAGAAGATCGGACCGATCGCCTTTTCAGAGAAGATCTGCAGCAGCAGGCGCGGCTGGCCGCCTTCGGTCGTGCCGTCGAGAAGGATGCCGCGCTTGCGGAATTCCTCGGTCGGCTCGCCATGGCCCGGCAGGCGCTCTTCGAGCATGTCGTAATAGGTTTCCGGCGGCGCGGTCATGAACTTGGTCCCGGCCTTCTGCAGGCGATCCCAGCATTCGATGAGATTGTCACAGGAGAAGGCAATGTGCTGGATGCCTTCGCCCTTGTACTCGCGCAGATATTCCTCGATCTGGCCGACTTTCTCCGACTTTTCCTCGTTCAGCGGGATACGGATCAGGCCGTCCGGAGCCGTCATCGCGCGCGACAGGAGGGCGGTATACTCACCCTTGATGTCGAAATAGCGGATCTCACGGAAGTTGAAGAGGTTCTCGTAGTACTGGGCCCAGTAGTCCATGCGGCCCTTGTAGACATTGTGGGTCAGGTGGTCGATGACGTTGAAACCACAGCCTTTCGGGAAGCGATCAACACCGTCGAGGTATTCGAAGTCGATGTCATAGATCGAGTTTTCCGGACCGAAACGATCAACCAGGTAGATCGAAGCGCCACCAATGCCCTTGATGGCCGGGATGACCAGCTCGGAAATGCCCGCTTCGGTCAGAACCGGTTCGGCACCGCGATCAAGGCATTCCTCGTAGGCTTCAGCCGCATTCTTGACGCGGAAGGCCATGCCGCAGGCGGACGGGCCGTGTTCCTTGGCGAAGAAGGCCGCCTGGGTCTCCGGCTCGTAATTGATGATGAAGTTGATATCGCCCTGGCGCCACAGCTCGACATCCTTGGAGCGGTGGTTGGCGATGTGGGTGAAGCCCATCGCCTCGAAGATCG
>JAYZXG010000022.1:0-3695 GCA_036141435.1 Pseudomonadota bacterium
GTTCAACGTCCGCGCAGGCGGACCCAACAGCCAGATTCTCCGCGTCTTGCGCCGACACTGGCGCAGCAATCAGCTCCGGCCACAGCTGGACCTCAGGCGCTAGCGAACATTCAGCCTGTCACCCAACAGGGCGGGGACTGTCTTCAGCATGATCCAGAGATCGAAGAGGAAACCGGCGCGGGAAATGTAGTCGACATCCCACTTGATGCGATCGCGCGCGGCTTCCGGCGTGTGCAGCGGTCCACGCGACCCGTTGACCTGGGCCCAGCCGGTAATGCCCGGCTTGACCCGGTGGCGGTGCGCATATTCAGCCACCAGGTTGGCGGTCTCGGTGCCGCCGGTCCTCATACCGTAGGCATGGGGACGTGGGCCGACCAGAGACATGGAGCCGGCGAGCACGTTGAACAGCTGCGGCAGCTCGTCGAGGCTGGTCTTGCGCAGGAAACCACCAATCCGCGTCACGCGGGGATCGTTCAGCTCGACCTGGCGCAATTTCTTGCTCTCGGCGCCGGGCTCATGCCGCATGGTGCGGAATTTATAGACCCTGATCGGGCGTCCATTGAAGCCTTCGCGGCTCTGGACGAACAGGGCGGGGCCGCGGCTGTCGAGTTTCACCAGCAGCGCGATGAGCGCCATCACCGGCAGCGTGGCGAGGGTCAGCAGGCTGCCGAAGACAAGGTCCTGCAGGCGCTTCACGAACTGGCGGCCGAGGTTTTCCTCTTCTCCGGACATGCGCGCTGTGTGCACGCCCACAATGTCGTCGAGGCTGGTTGTATCGGGATTGAAGCCATTGATATCGAGCAGGAGAATGACCTGCTGGGGCAGGGCGCGCAGCTTTTCCAGCAGGAATTTTACACGCTCCTCGGCCTTGGGGGTCACGGTCAGTACGACGCGATCGACATCGGGCAGGACCGACCAGTTGAACAGGTCATCCGTGGTGCCGAGATAGGGCGCGCCGGCCAGCTGGGTTGGCGCACGCGACTTGCGGTCGTCGAAATAGCCGACGACATTGATCGTGCCTGAACCCTGATTGGCCAGGATCAGCTTGCGGGCGTTCGGCGTGGCACCGACAAGAATGATATTGCGGGCCAGGCGACCGGCCTTGGCCCAGTGGCCGATGAAACCGGCATAGACAATGTGCACCAGGACCATCGTCGACACGGCAACCACACAATAAATGGCCAGGATGCCCACGCTCTGGGGCGCGGTGCCAAAGCCCGCGATGAGCATGGTTGCTCCCACCGAGGCGGTGGCGATGACCGCCCGCGTCACACGCCAGACGATCGCATGGCGCGGCTCAATCCGGTACAGGCCAAGTGCGGACAGCATCAGGGGCAACAGGGCGGCGAAGCCCGCGATGGGGAAGAGTTCACCGGCCGGGACAGCGCCGGGCTGACCGCCGCTGATCGCAATGGAACCGACGACCGCGAGCAGGGCACCCGCAAATATGTCGATGGCCTGCATGGTGCGGCCAAGCGCCTTGCGGTTGATCCGGTGTTTGGGCGCACGCGCCTGGGCCCGGATCTGGGAACGTGCAATCGTCGCAGCGTCGTGCTGCGCCTTTGCATCGGTGTCACCGGTATCATTAGCCGGACCGGACGGTGTCCGGTCTGAGTTCGCTGAGTAGTCCACCACAAATATCCTGCGATTTTTTTGCCAGTCTGACCGCTCAGGCCGAAGATTTCGTTGAAAGACATGGTTAAAAATTCCTTGCGCGGTTCTGCAGGAACAAACGCAGGGCTGCTGCACTGCACAATGGCTGGACTAAAATGCCGCAAGCGCGTAGGTGCGGGGGCTTATCACGCATAAACCGGCTGGAATCATGATCCGAAATTCGCTTGCTGCGTTCGCTGAACGCCTGTCCGCATCCGTTCGCAATCGCGGCGAACTGCCAGAGCTGACCGTTGGGCAACTTCGTATCGAGGTGCTGGCCGGTCTGACCGTCGCACTGGCGCTTGTTCCCGAGGCCGTTGCCTTTGCCTTCGTGGCGGGTGTCGAGCCGCTGGTCGGTCTGTATGCCGCCTTCATCGTTGGCCTGGTGACAGCCCTGTTCGGTGGTCGCCGCGGAATGATTTCCGGTGCCACCGGTGCCCTGGCCGTGGTCATGGTCCACCTGGTCGCCGAACATGGTGTTGAATACCTCTTCGCCACGGTCGTCCTGATGGGGATTTTGCAGGTTGGCGCGGGCATTTTCCGCCTCGGAAAGTTTATTCGCATGGTGCCGCACCCGGTCATGCTGGGTTTCGTCAACGGTCTGGCGATCGTCATCGGCCTCGCCCAGCTGAAACTCTTCCAGGTTCCCGGATCCGATCATGGCGGCGGTGGCCATGGTTCCCTGGGTGGTGAATGGCTGCCCATGCCCGAGCTGAGCTTGATGCTGGGGCTGACCGGCCTGACCATGCTGGTCATCTGGGGAACGCCGAAAATCACCAAGCTGATCCCGGCCCCTCTGATGGGCATTCTGATCACCGCGGGTATTGTCATCGCCTTTGGTCTTGATGTGCCGACCGTGGGCGATCTGGCCTCGATCCGTGGCGAGTTGCCGGCCTTCCACATTCCGACCGTTCCGTTGAACCCGGAAACGCTGGAAATCATCTTCCCCTATGCCGTGATCCTGGCGGCCATCGGCCTGATCGAAAGCCTGCTGACGCTCAATCTCGTCGGCGAGATCACCGGTCGCAAGGGCGGTGCATCGCGCGAATGTGTGGCCCAGGGCGCTGCCAACATCATCACCGGTTTCTTCGGCGGCATGGGCGGTTGTGCGATGATCGGCCAGTCCATGATCAATGTGAAATCCGGCGGCCGCTTGCGCATTGCCGGCGTTGCCGCGGCGCTCTTCCTGCTGGTGTTCATCCTGTTTGCATCTTCGCTGATCGAGCGTATCCCGCTGGCCGCGCTGGTCGGCGTCATGTTCATGGTCGTTATCGGCACGTTCGCCTGGCAGAGCTTGCGCATCATGCGCCGGATCCCGCGATCGGATGCTTTTGTCATCATCCTGGTGACCGGTGTGACGGTGTATGCCGACCTGGCCATCGCTGTGGTGGTTGGCGTTATCGTGTCCGCCCTTGTCTATGCCTGGAACGCGGCATCCCGCATCCATGCCCGCGTCGCTGACGGTGACAAGGGCGAGATGGTCTACAAGCTGGAAGGCCCGCTCTTCTTTGGCTCGACGACCTCCTTCATGGAATTGTTCCGGATCAATGACGACCCCGAGCACGTGGTCATCGATTTCGCCGACAGCCGTGTGGTTGATCAGTCTGCCCTGCAGGCGATCGAGGACCTTGCCGCCAAGTATGATGCCGCCGGCAAGCGCCTGGAATTGCGCCATCTCAGTCGTGATTGCCATCGCCTGCTGTCCAAGGCGGGACAGTTGATGGTGGATAGCGACGATGACCCGGATTACGCGCTGGCCGTGGATTATCGCGTCAAGCTCGGTCGCATGGGCGGGGCCCACTGACGCGACTGCGACCTTTGTTACAGATCTGTTAGTTTTGCGATCCCCTCAGAGCGCACTAGTTTAGCGCCAGCAGAGTCTGCTGAGGGGAACACAATGAAACGCTTTATCGCCGCCTTGAGCGCCACCACGATGCTGGTGGGCGCACCGGCAATCGCATTCCAGGACGAAGAAGACGCGGGTTGGGATGTCTCGAACCCGCCCATGGAAACGCGCGAAATTCCGATCAATGTCACCGAAG
>JAYZXG010000023.1:0-4028 GCA_036141435.1 Pseudomonadota bacterium
ACCTGTTCGCGGAACACTTCCTCGTGCGACATGTCAGGCGTCAGGATCATGACGACATCCGCCTGTCTCGCCGCGTCGGCCGGCTCTGCTGTGTCCAGGCCGTCGGCTGCAGCGCGCGTTGCGCCCTGGCCGCCGGCGCGAACCCCGACCACGACCGTGCAGCCGCTGTCCTTGAGGTTCATGGCGTGGGCGCGTCCCTGGCTGCCATAGCCAATGATCGCCACCGTCTGTGACTTGAAGTCCGTCGTGTCGATCTCGAAATCGCTCCGGCGCGGAGCCTGGGTTGGGCGGGTCATGCGAAAATCTCCTGTTCGCGATGTGTCTGTGTCGTGTTGGGTGTTGCTTGCGGGGTGGGTGGCGGTGCGGTGACAGCCCCCCGGGAAGCCGAGCTGACGAGGTGCGCGTACTTGTCGAACACGCCCCCCATGCGATTGGGCTGCGGTGTGGTCATGGTGCGGCGACGCGCCGACAGATCGGCATCCGTATCGATCCGACGGGCGTCGACATCGATGCGGATGCGGTCGCCGTCCATCAGCAGGCCAATGCCGCCACCGGCGGTGGCTTCCGGGCTGACATGACCGATAACGAAGCCTTTCGATGCACCGGAGAAACGGCCATCGGTGATTAGGGCGACATCTTCACTGAGACCCTGGCCGACCAGCGCCGCCGTGACCGCGAGCATTTCGCGCATGCCGGGCCCGCCCTGGGGGCCCTCGCAGCGGATGATGACGACATCCCCGGCCTTGATCTGATTGGCCTCTACGGCGGCAAAGGCGTCATCCTCGCACTCGAAAACGCGGGCAATGCCGTCAAAGGCGGTACGGGAATGTCCGCTGAGCTTGAGGACCGCGCCCTCTGGCGCGATATCGCCATAGAGCACGCGGAAGCCGCCATCGGGTTTGACCGGGTTGTCGACGCTGTGGATGACGCGCTGGTTGGGGTTTTCCTCCGCCTTCGAAAACTCTTCAAACAGGCTTGCGCCGCTGACCGTCGGGGTGTCGGCGATGCGCCCGGCCTGCATCAGGCGCTGGCCGAACAGGCGTGTGCCGCCGGCCAGGAACATGTGGTGGGCCAGAAAACGCCCGCCCGGTTTCAGATCGGTGATGACCGGTGCCTCGGCCGAAACCGCGTCAAACGTGTCGATGGAGAAGGGGACGCCCGCCTCTGCGGCGATGGCCGCCAGGTGCAGGACGGCATTGGTGGACCCTCCGCTGGCCGAAGCGGCGATCGCGGCATTGCGCAGCGACTCGGGGGTGATGAAGCGGCGCGGATTGACCGCAGCTTCGACCAGCTCGACGGCCCGGACGCCGCACTTGCGTGCCGCGTCTGGCTTGTCAGGGTGAGGGGCGGGGATGTCATTGAGGCCCATCGGCGAGAGACCCAGGAAGCTCAGCATCATCGCCATCGTATTGGCCGTGAACTGACCACCGCAGGCGCCTTCGCCCGGGCAGGCGGCTTTCTCGACCGCTTCCAGCTCGGCATCGTCGATGGCTCCGCAGGCGTGGGCGCCGACAGCCTCGAAGACATCCTGGATGGACAGCTCCTGGTCGCCCTTGCGACCGGGCATGATCGTGCCGCCATAGAGGATGCAGCCGGGAATGTCGGCGCGGACCAGGGCCATGGCGGCGGCCGGGATGGTCTTGTCGCAACCGGCCAGGATGATGATGCCGTCCAGGCTGTGTCCGCGCACGGCCAGCTCGATGCTGTCGGTGACCACCTCGCGGGAGATCAGCGAGGCGCGCATGCCCTCGGTGCCCATGGTGATGCCGTCGGACACCACGACCGTGTTGAAGTCGACCGGAAACCCGCCGGCTTCGCGAACGCCTTCCCGCGCGGCATCCGCCAGCTTGTCCAGGTGCATGTTGCAGGGCGTGATCGTGCTCCAGGTATTGATCACACCGATCATCGGCTTGGCGAAATCCTCGTCCGTCATCCCGGTGGCGCGCAGCATGGCGCGCGCCGGGGCGCGGGCAGGACCCTTGGTGATCGTGTCGGAGGATTTGGGCGTATGCTGGTTCATCGTGTGTCCTGTGCGGCCAGCACGAAAAAACCCCGCTCCTTGTGGGAGCGGGGTCTTTCGTGTCTGCCTAGTCTTGCTTCGCTAGATGGCAGGCGTCGTCGCCGCTCCCGTTATCTGGGCGGTAATAAGCACCACAAGAATAAGCACGAGACCAAGCGTCCGCACGCCCGGCTGGGCGGCGACGGCAATGGCCTTGGATGTGGTCGTGCTCGGGTTCATGAGAACCGGTTCCTGTTTTTGCTGCGCTGCACAGTTACCGGGCTGGGCTGCGATTGCAACCCCCAAAAAGAAAAAATTATGCGCGCTGTGCGTTGTGTTGCCTAAACGGCGCAAAAATCGTGCTCGCGGGCTGTAATGCTCGCGCGCGCGAGGACGGGCTGCAGCTCACAGCGAATTCAATGCAGCGGCGTGGTGACGCAAATGGTCCTCGATGAAGCTGGCGATGAAATAGTATGAATGATCATACCCCTCATGGCGTCGCAGGGTGAGGTCCTGTCCCGCTTCCGCGCAGGCGGTTTCGAACAGGTCAGGGCGCAGTTGCTGGTCGAGAAACTGATCGCCCAGCCCCTGGTCGACGAGGATGTGGGCGCGGCTCGGTTGCTTGCGAACCAGGACGCAGGAATCGTGTTTTTCCCAGTCTGATTTCTGGTCGCCGAGATAGGTGGAGAGCGCTTTTTGACCCCAGGGCACATCCATCGGCGCGACGATGGGGGAAAAAGCCGATACAGATCGGAATTGCTTGGGGTTTTTCAGATGAAGTGTCAGGGCGCCATGGCCACCCATGGAGTGACCGGTAATGCCCTGGCGGCTCATGTCCGCAGCAAAGCTTTTTTCAATCAGTATGCTGAGTTCTTCGGTTATGTAGCGATCCATGTGGAAGTGCTGCGACCAGGGCGCCTGGGTGGCGGACAGGTAGAAGCCTGCGCCCTGGCCCAGATCATAGCCGTCATCATCGGGCACATCCGCTCCACGAGGGCTGGTGTCCGGGGCGATGACCATCAGGCCCAGCGCGGCGGCAACACGTTGCAGGCCGGACTTCTCCATCACGTTTGACCAGTTGCAGGTCAGCCCTGAGAGATACCAAAGCACCGGCACCGGCCCGTCCTTGGCTTGCGAGGGCGTGAAGACGGCAAAGCGCATCTCACAGCCACACACGGCGCTGTCATGGTCGAAAACGGCCATCTCGCCGCCAAAGGAAGTCCAGGAGGACACCGGTTTCAGGGTCATGTCTATCGTCCGCGTTTGACCTGCTGGATGAGCGCTTCCAGCCCGTTGAGAAAGGCGGAGCGGTCCTTTTGGGAAAAGGGTTTGGCGCCAGAGGTGATGACGCCGGTCTCGCGCAGGTCGGTCATCAGATTGCGCGTGGCGACAGCCGAACCGATCGTATCCGGTGTGAATGCCTTGCCGCGCGGATCAATGGCACGGGCGCCCGCCTTGAGGCAGCGATCGGCCAGCGGGATGTCGGCGGTTACACAGATATCGCCGGGGCCGATCCGTTCGGCGATCCAGTCATCGGCGGCGTCCAGCTTGCCCTCGACAATCACCAGTTTCGCCCAGGGCGAACGCGGCCGCATCAACCCACCATCACAGACCAGCAGGATCTCCGAACGGTGCCGCTCACCGACCCGGATAACCTCGTCTTTGACGGGGCAGGCATCTGCGTCGACATAGAGGATCATGAGGGGACCTGCGTTGCCCTGGTTCGGAACGAGGCGCAGCCAGAACTACCCGTGTTGCCATTCCAGTCACCGAACCGGCACCGGTCTTTGTCAAAGGACATCTCGAGTGTCGCGTGGCCAACCTCAACTTCCGAACGGGCGCTGTCCACAAAGCCGAATTCATCCGTTTCAAGATCCACAGGAGTTTCCATGCAAATGGCTGCCAGCCAAACAAGTTCGCCCAGGCCAAGGGAGTGCGTGTAGCGACCTAGCCCCTCGTAGAGAGCGTAGTCATATTCATCCGGCTCGCACTGTGAATCCGAGCAAGTGTCCATGCGCGCTCGCATTGG
>JAYZXG010000024.1:0-6373 GCA_036141435.1 Pseudomonadota bacterium
ACCTTGTAGCGGCCGGAAACCGGCGCATACCGCACACCTTCCAGGATCTCGCGGATATCGCCGACACCCGTGCGGGAGGCGGCGTCCATTTCCATCACATCGACATGGGCCGAGCGCGCAATGGCGTCACAATGGACCCCGCGCTGCTTGAGCTCCATGTGCGGCGCATCGATGGCGTCCGATGCGTAATTCAGCGCCCGTGCAATCAGGCGCGCCGTGGTGGTCTTGCCCACCCCGCGTACGCCGGTCAGCATGTAGGCATGCGCGATCCGGCCTGCCGCAAACGCATTGGTCAGCGTACGAACCATGGCCTCCTGGCCAATCAGATCCTCGAATGTGTCGGGCCGGTATTTCCGCGCCAGCACCTGATAGCTGGCATCAGCCTCCGCCGCAGGCAGATCGAGCCCGGGCATGAGCGCTTCGTCCGCCGCTCCGGCGTCGTCATTCTGGAGCAGCGTATCGTCCATGCGATCTCTTCGGCTGGAGGAACGAATTAGAGGTGGAAGACCGGACAGCGACCCGAACGGAAACTCGTTACGGCTGCTTCCTTCCGGACCTGACCGGGTTGGCGAGGCGCTCGTCCACCGCCGATCTTCCGCTTCCTATATCGCGCGCCAGCGGGCAGATCGCAAGTACCAGCCTCACTGATGACGCATCCTTTTACCCTCGCTCCGGGCTGCTGCGCCCCGCAGGAAAGCGGCATGGTCATCCAGTACCTCCACCAATCCGCTCTCGTCGCCGGCGGCCAACAGCATTTCGCGCCAATAGGCGAGCACATGAATCTGTGTGGCCAGCCAATCCCGAACAGCCAGCTCCGCGTGTCCATTATCCGTGATGGCGCCAAGGGCGCATGATTGTGTGTGAACCATGAATCACCTCCGCGATCACATTGTTGCGAATCATTTTCATTCGCAACACCTGGGCGCAATGAATGGTGGAAAATCTCGCGACCTCCCCCCACATTGCGTGCAAGCGAGGAGACGACATGAACGACCGATCCATTCTGGCTGGCGCCCCCGACATGGTCTTTGCCGGCTCGCCACTCGACCGTTGTGAGGTTCTTCGCCGGGATCCGGGCGCACTGGACGCCGCGGCCCGACAGGCCGATGCCCGGGTCATTCATCTGTGCAAAGGCGATCCGGAGGTCGATGAAAACGGGTTGATCTGGCATCCGGTTGATCCAACCAGCCCCGAACATCACGAAATGATCTTCCTGGGCAAACTGGACGATCGTCCCCTGTTCGCTCGCCCGTCCGGGCCAAGCGCACTGCATATCCCGGCCCGCGCAGCCGCGATGCAAATGCCGCACAGGGACGCCGCGATCTATGGCCAGGCCAAATCATTCCTTGATTGGCATTACCGCCATCCCCATTGCGCCCGGTGCGGCGGCCGCACGGAGATGGCATCGGGCGGCGCCAAGCGGATCTGTGGCGCGTGTGGAGCCGAGCACTTTCCGCGCGTCGACCCTGTGGTCATCATGTTGGCGCAGCACGAGGACAAGGTGCTGCTGGGCAGGCAGGCCAGCTGGCCGCCGGGTGTCTGGTCCGCGCTCGCGGGCTTCGTTGAACCAGCCGAAACGCTGGAGGAGGCCTGCGCCCGGGAATTGCAGGAGGAAGCCGGCGTTTCCGTCGATATTGCCGCAACACGCTATGTCTTCTGTCAGCCCTGGCCCTTTCCCTCGTCCATCATGGTCGGACTTGTCGCCCCCGCAACCAGCGACGCGCTGTCGGTCGACACCCAGGAACTCGAGGCGGCACGCTGGTTCAGCCGCGATGATGTCCGCGCCATGCTTGCAGGCACCCACCCCCACGCCGCGCTGCCGCCGTCAATTGCCATCGCCCGCCGCCTGGCCGAGCTCTGGGCGCAAGACAAGATCTAGCTACCGAAGCCGCGGCCGGGTGATGGGTGGGGCAGTGATGGACGGACCAGTGACCTAGCCTGCGTGCTGCAGGATCGGCTTGGACCATTTCATCGCCTCGAAGGCGTCATCCACCTTCGTTTCGGCCAGGTGATTGGTGTAGTTGGACAGGGTCTTGAGGGTCACTCCCGTCACGACATCAAGAATATTCGCCCTGGTAAAGCCGGCCGACATAAACATCTCGACCTCTGCATTTTCCACCAGGCCGCGCTGCCGCACGACCGCAATGGTGAACTGGCGCAGGGCCTCCAGCCGCATATCGTCCTCGATCACGCGCCCCTCGCGGATTGCGAGCAGCACCTCGCGGTCCAGACCGACACTCAGGGCCACAGTGGAATGTGCCGCCATGCAATAGCTGCAGTTATTCTCGAAACTGGTCGCCAGCAGGACCACCTGCTGTTCAACCGGTGTCAGGCTGGTCTGCCCGAAGATTGACGAGAGCGTGGTGTAGGCATCCAGCGCGGATGGCGATGCCGCCAACTCTCCCATCAGATTTGGGATAAAGCCGTATTTGGCCTTCACCGAACGCAGGGTGGATTTTGCTTCAGCCGGTGCATTGGTGTCGTCGAAGATCGTGAATCTGGTCATCTTCTCGCCCTTTCCTGTATCAACAAGCGGAGGATCCGCCTGAACGCGGCGCTCGTGGCGCACGGGCTCAGGGGTGCCGCGTCGGCAGGGCGATCAGCCGTTGCCGAACTCCACGGCAACTCACTCAGGCTACGCTACAACGGACCAGGCTGGCTTGAACGGGGCACAGCGTGTTCCGCTGCGCAATCATATCACAAGGCACGCCGGGCACCGAGTCAGTCAGAGTGGCACGGCAAAACCGGAGCTCCCGCGGGGAACTCCGGCTGCACAGTGCCCAGGCCGTCAGCCCGACATCGATCAGGCATCAACCACCAAATCGGCGCACATAGGTCAGACCCAGCACGTTCGCGCTGTCGTCATAGTCGACATAGGTGTAGTCAAACCGCACGGCATTGCGGTCGTCGAAATCGAACTCCGCGCCGACACCGGCCGCAAAAGCTCCGTCATCGCCCTGGACGTTGAACCCGGCCAGGTTAGCCTCGACTTCCGAGTGGTAATAGCCAAGCCGGCCGAAAACGTTGAAACCGTCTGTCCCGGTCCGCGCGACGGCAAACGCGCCGACACCATAGTTGAATTCAACATTGACCGGTGTATTGGCCACGGTGACGGTGTCGTCATCGAAACCGAAATTCAGCTGCCCTTCGAGGCCGAAATTCTCGTTGAAGAAATAGCTTCCCCGCAGAACAACCGTATCAAAATCCGCAGTGTCGAAGTCGAACCGCTCATAGCCGCCGGAGACGTTGAATTCCTGGGCTGAAACAGAGGTGGAAAGCGCCATCAGCGCAGCGCTGGCAGCAAGAAGTGTACGCAACATTATGTACTCGCCTGTGTAAGAAAGTCCCTCGCTCCTACCCCTCGAAACTGCCTGTGAAATTATTGATAGGCAACGGCTTTTCGGTTCATCTGCATTACGTTTCTGCGAGGTAGATGAGCCCGGGATGAACGCGTTCGCCGCTCAGGCGAAAATGGCCCCGCACACAAAAAAAGCGGCCCCGACCGGGACCGCTTTTCCGTAGCCGTTAAAGCCGGACTAGCCGCCGAAACGACGGACATAGGAGATGCCGTAGATGTTGGCGTTGTCTTCGTAATCCGCCCAGGTGTAGTCGAAACGCACACCATTGCGATCATCGAAGAAGAATTCCGCACCAACGCCGGCTGCGAACGCGCCGTCATCGTCAGAGACGGTGAAGCCCGCTGCATCCGCTTCCAGCTCGGCATGCAGGTAACCGAGACGGCCGAACAGGTTCAGGCCTTCATTGGTGTAGAGATTGGCGAAGGCGAATGCGCCGATGCCATAGTCGAGGCTGACATCTGCAGTGACGATGCCGAAATCGACAGATTCGTCATTGATGCCGAAATTCAGCTGGCCTTCCGCGCCGAAACGCTCGTTGAACATGTAGCGGCCACGCAGAACGACGGTGTCGAACTCAACGCCATCGAAGTCGGCGCGGTCGTATCCGCCGGAGAAGGTGAAATCCTGCGCCTGGGAAACGGACGCGAAGGAGAGCGCAGCCAGAGAGGCTGCCACGATTGAACGTACCATTGGTAATTACCTGTTATTTCGAAACTATTTCGGCAGTTGGGGAGAATGTCCGCCGAACGATCCGCATTTAGGAAGCGTTGCAGCCCGGCACAAGGGCGCTGATCAGTGCTTTCTGCAGCTCGGCACATGAGCCCGCGGACACCCTCGATTGAGGGGCGCGGCTACATAACGCATGCAGTTGAGCGCTCTAGCCTGTTGCTTCCCCGCTCTGCGCATGTCAAACACGGGCAAATTTCAGCTGTCTAATCAATTGGGGGCGTCCATGGGCGATCTCTTCTGGAACAAGGTTGCGGGCGTACTGATCGGCGGTGTGCTGGTCGTTCTCGTGATCAAGGAACTTGGCCACATTCTCGTACCGTCGCACGCCATCGAGCTCGACGAAGCCCACACGGCTTACCCCGTTGACTGGGCAGCCGTCAGTGGCGAAGGCGGCGGCGAAGTTGTCGTCGAAGAGACCGGACCGGTCGATTACGGCCTGCTGCTGGCCGCGGCTGACCTGTCCAACGGCGAACGCCAGTTCCGCCGCTGCGCGTCCTGTCACTCGGTCGACGAAGGCGGCGCCACGCTGCAGGGCCCGAATCTCTGGGATATCGTTGGTCGTGCGATCGGCGCCGATGCAGGCTTCGGCTATTCCGGCGCGCTCCCGGCAGGCGAGTGGAGCTATGAGGCCCTCGACCAGTTCATCGAGAACCCGCGTGCCTATGCACCGGGCACCGCGATGAACTTCAATGGCCTGTCCAGCGAATCGTCTCGCATCAACCTGATCGCCTATCTGCGTGAGCAGTCGGGCAATCCGCAGCCGCTGCCGGCTCCGCTGGCTGCTGAAGCGCCTGTTGAGGAGGCTCCTGCTGAGGAAGCCCCGATGGAGGACGCTCCGGCGACTGACGAGGGCGGTGAGGAGTAAACCTCAACGGCCCGTACGAACAAAGAACCCCGCTGGACACAGCGGGGTTTTTTCATGCCGCGCCTCAGGCGGGTGGCCGCACTATGGTGCGTACGGGGTTTTCGGATGCACGGATACGCGCCTCCGCCTCGGCAAACGGTTCCAGCGTCACATCCATGGTGAAGGCATTGGCGTGCAGAAGATGTTCGCTATCGGTCAGAATACCGACATGTCCCGGCCAGAATACGATATCTCCACGCTGGCGCTGCGATTGCTCCGTCACGTCATCCCAGATGGATTTGAGCGCGGCTTCCTGCTGATCGGCATCGCGGGGCACGTCAATGCCCGCTGCGGCCAGCGCCATCTGAACCAGGCCGGAACAATCCAGGCCGAGGCTTTCCTTTCCGCCCCAGAGATACGGGGCGCCAAGATGCGCTTCGGCAACAGCGACAAAATCGGACGCCGTACTGGCGAGCGGCGCACAATGCTCGGCGGTGACCCATCCCTGCCCGCGCGCTTCGAGAAACTTGCCATCGCGCTCACCGGCCGCGAAACGCGCATTCAGACTTAACAATGCCAGGGGCGGTTTCTTGAAATCCGGCTCCGGAAACAGATAGGTCCGCAAGGCCGTGATCCTGTGGTCAGGCGCGATGCCCTGCGACGACAGGGCTGCCGCCTCGACCCAACCGACATAGCCATCTGCCCGCGAAAACCCCCAGCACCAGCCCTCCACCTCCTCGAGGACGGCGAAGATTTCGCCATGCAGGACCTGGTCATCCATGCCGGCCTGATGGGAGGCGGCCCGGCGAATGGGAGCGGACGGAGCCACACAATAGTGATCGACGGGATCGACATAGCGATCGGCTGTCACCCGGTCTTTCAGGAAGCTTGCAGCGAGGTCGGCGCGGGCTGGCGTAAGGCGGTGATCCATTTCAGACACTTGACGCTCTCCTCCGCATGGCTGGCGACATTCTCTCCGTAATCGTACAGGAAGACCGCACCTTTGACAGTGCGGTGGACAGAGACATCACGCCGGTCGTCCCGGTCGCGCTTGCGACGGACAAATCCGTGGTTCTCGAGCACGTCGAGTGCGCGCGTCACAGCCGGTTTGGGCAGATCCAGACGGGTCGAGAGGTCGCGGATCGAGTCCGCCTCGGACCGCATGAAGACCGAGAGCAGCACCGCAAATTGTCGGGAAGACAGGTCCACATCACCAGTCCGGACAACTTCCGCACTGACGCGATGCAACATCTCAAGCGATATCATGGCCGCTGAAGCCATGCGCCCTCTCCCGTGAACAACCCTGTTCGTTGGGGTCAGTTTACGAACCGGTCCTTGAGCATTTGGTAAACAGCCCGTGTCGCCTGGATCTCTCCGCCCTTGGGACGCCCGGGGCGCGGCTTGGGATTCCACGCATAGATATCGAAGTGCACCCACCGGG
>JAYZXG010000025.1:0-4086 GCA_036141435.1 Pseudomonadota bacterium
TGGCCTGCAGGGCGCTTTCCAGCGGTTCGGCCTGGACGTTCAGCTCGGCTTCGATCTCTTCCAGGCGATTGCGTTGTTCCAGTCGAGCGACGGCTGCAGTCGGCGCATCCGCGCGGGCGACCAGCCCGTCCCAGCGCCACAAATCACCTTCCAGCGTGACCACGCACTGTCCCGGCTTGAGCTTGCGTGCCGCCTCCTCGGCCCGTTCCGGTTTGACCACGCCGATCGAGTCGAGGCGGGCCTTCAGGGCGGGTGGAGCCTTCACATGATCCGACAGCGGGACAGAGCCGCCGGGCAGCTGGTCGAGCGTGATGGCCAGTTCCTGCCAGTGACGGGGCGCATCGCCGTCAAGCGAGGCGTCAAGATCATCGCCCAGCGCTGCCGCCAGGGCCTGTTCAAAACCGGATCGAGCGCGAACCGCATCAACTGCGGGGTTGGGCGTGTCCTGGGTCGAGGCGGCCAGCAGGCGTTCAAGCGCCTGGGCTTCCCGCTGCAGCGCCTCATGATCGGACTGGCGCTCGCGATAGGTCTCCATGGCCTGTTCAAAGGCCGTCTCGGCCTCGGCCCGAATGGTATCGGCGGTTTCAGACCGTGTCCTGGCGAGAGTCAGCGCCTGTTCTGCAGTTTCAACCGCCGCCTCGGCCTCGGCCAGATCCGCCAGGGCGGTCGAGGCCTGCACGCGCTCACGTTCATCGCTGGCGGCGCTCATCTCCCGCTCGATCTGGTTCAGCCGGGCCGCGAGGCGTTCGGCATCGCGGCGGGCCGCTTCCAGGGCGGCGCGGTTCTCGGCGGCCTCGCGCGCCTTGGTGTCGAGGACTGCTTCCTTCTGGGTCCGACGCGTCTCGGCATCCTGTGACGCAGCCTCCGCGAAGGAGAGGGCGTCCTTTTCCTTCGCCACGTCCTGTTCAAGGCGTTCGATCTGGCTGGCGGTCTCGCTACGTGACGTCTCCGCATCCTCACCGATCTGCTCTTCACGACGGGTGGAGGCAGCGAGTTCGGTCAGACGGTTTTCGAAGCCGGCAATGCGGTTCTGCACGTCGCTCGCATCGCGTTCCAGTCGATCGCGTTCACGCTCCAGCGCCCGCAGGGCTGCGGCGGCCTCGGCCTCTGCCAGGCGTGCGGGCTCTCGGGCCGCGGCCTCGACTTCGGCCTGTGTCCGGGCGTCCGCAGCGGAGCGGGTGGCGGTTTCGGCCGCTTCCAGGCACTCCGCCAACGCAGCCTCGGCTTCCTCGACCTGGCTGGCAGCGTGGCGCCAGCGGTTCAGCCAGACGGCGGCTTCCAGCGTCCGTATACTCGTGGACAGCTTGCGATAGCGCGATGCCTGACGGGCCTGTTTCTGCAGGGCCGAGTGACGACTGTCTGTCTCGTCGATGACCTCCTGCAGCCGGTCCAGATTGCTCTCGGCACCCTTGAGCCGCAGCTCTGCCTCGTGCCGCCGCGCGCGCAGGCCCGAAACGCCGGCGGCTTCCTCGAGCACGCGGCGGCGATTCTGGGGCTTGGCGGCGATCAGTTCGGAAATCTGACCCTGGCGAACCAGCGCCGGGGAGTTGGCGCCCGTGCCCGCATCAGCGAACAGCAGCTGCACATCCTTGGCCCGGACTTCCTCGCCATTGATCTTGTAGGCGGACCCGGCCCCCCGGGTAATGCGGCGCGTGACTTCCAAGGTCGGAGCATCATTGAAGGCGGCCGGCGCGCGCCGGTCTGCATTGTCGATGGTCAGGACAACTTCGGCATGATTGCGCGCGGGACGCATGTCGGTCCCCGCGAAGATCACGTCTTCCATACCGCCGCCGCGCAGCGATTTGGCAGAGGTGGCACCCATGACCCAGCGCAGGGCTTCGAGCAGGTTGGACTTGCCGCACCCGTTCGGCCCAATAATTCCGGTCAAACCCGGATCGATCCGCAATTCGGTCGGATCGACAAAGGATTTAAATCCGGTCAGCCTGAGCTGAGTGAACTTCACCTGACCTCCACGACGCCGATTTCACCAAGCATACAAGGTAAATGCGGCGCTTTCCTGACAAAATGTCTAGTCCGAATCGGACTCTGTCAGGAAGTGAAGGATGATTCTCCTGAAGGAGTCTTCAGTGAACTCGGCGGGAACCCTATCTCCATTGAGGATAAGTGGCTCATCGCCGTAGATGAAAATGTACTCGCCATCGACCTGCTGGCTGGACAGGAGCACCCCATTGAACAGGAAGCTGGGCGTGCCCATGACCCCGTCCTGGCTGGCCTGGTAGAGGTTGGACATCAGGCGCGTATTGTTCGCCTCGTCATTGAAACAGGCGAGCATTTCGTCGCGGCTGCGACCCAGCGCACCGGCGATCCGCGTATAGATGCCGAGGACATCCTCGCGATTGCGCATGCCCTCGATGATATTGGACTGTTCCATGAACAGCAGGTCGACGGCGTCGTAATAGCGCGCGTCATCGACGCAATAGCTCAGGAAGGCGCCCGCTGCGGCCATCTGCTCGGGCGGGGTTACGATCGGCCGGAAAATGAAGCGGACCTGGCCGGTCTCCACGAACTCCGAATTGATCATGTGCCAATCGTTTTCGTGGAAATGCCCGCAATGGGGGCAGGCATAGGAGCCGTACTCGATAATTTCCAGGCTGGCCTCCGGTGAGCCCAGGACAATGTCCTGCGGCGGTGGAGGCGGATCCGACGGTTGTTGGGCGTGTGCGCTCCCCAGCGCAAACACGGACAGGGTCAGGGCGACAAGGGAACGCATCACACCACGCATCGGACTTAGCCCTCGGAACTGGCTTGTTCGACCAGGTGGTCGAGCAGGCGGCGGAAATTGTCCGCGTCGACAATGGCCTCAACCGGTTCGCCATCGATCAGGACCGGGTTTCCACCCAGGGTGAAGATCGAGCGATTGCCATCGCGCTCGCTGTCGAGCATCTGGCCGTTGAACACGAAACGCGGCGTGCCCGTGATGCCGGCCTCGAAGGCGCGGTCATGGCTGTCAATGATCGCCTGGTTGATGGCTTCATCATTCAGGCAGGCATCCATCTCGGCCTCGGACAGGCCCATGGAGCGGGCGATGGCGACATATTGGCGACGGGCGCCACCGGGCTGGGACGCAGCCTGGAAGATCGCACGCTGCTGCTGGAAGAGCAGGTCAATCATGTCGAAATAGCGGTCTTCCTCGACGCAGCGCGCCAGGGAGAAGCCGGCGACAGCAAAGGTGGCGCCGCCATTGAGCATTTCGCGCATGACATAGCGAACCTTGCCGGTCTCGACGAATTCCGACTCGATCGTGCCCCACACCTCTTCGTGGAAGGTGGCACAGTGACCACAGGCGACAGAGGCGTATTCGATCATCGTGACCGGCGCATCGACCGAGCCCAGGCTGCGATCATCGGCTCCGGGGCCGTCGATCGAACCATTGGATCCGCCACCGCAGGCTGCCAGCGCCAGCGACGCAGTCAGGGTCGCGGCCGTGAAAATTCGACGAGTTACGCTCATTCCAATCCCCTCAGAAATTCAGTGTCCGCCACGGGCTTTGACGGATTTGTCGAAACGTTTCAAGGCGGACAATAACCTTGCCTCAGCAGAAGTCTCTACCTGATCGCTGTTTTGTGATCTGGCTTGCCCGTTTGTCAGGTCGGTTTGGGCCGGTGCGGCGCCGCGCATACTGCCCTGTATGACGCGCAAACGCGTCGGCGAACGGCCGCCGGAATAGGTCGCCACCCGCTCGAGAATCCGGCGGCTTTCAGCCTGCAGGACGGCGGCAGCCGGGCCACGGGCCTCGATGACCAGGGTGGAGACACCGCCATTGCGCTGAATGGATTTGGGCGCGCTCCATTGTGCCAGGCGCTGGCCGACAATCTCCGGCCAGTACTGTGTCAGCTGGTCGACGCCCACACCGAATTTCTTGGCCAGCGGGCGCAGGATGCGTTCCGCTGCGCGTCCGGCACGCGGAGCCGGGCGGATCGCGGCGCGGCCGCGATGCTCCTGCAGATACTGGCCTGCGGCCTGTTCCACGCTTGACTGTGTGGGGCGTCGTCTCATGTGACGCAGCATTGCGCCTTTGCCATTTTCCCGCAAGTTGACGCCTCATGCAGACACGCCCCGACATCC
>JAYZXG010000026.1:0-13825 GCA_036141435.1 Pseudomonadota bacterium
ACGGCAGGTTCTCGACGAACTGGTAAAAGGCATCACGCAGCACATCAAAGTCGCCGTAATGCTCCATGTGCTCGGGATCGATATTGGTGACGATGGCCACGGTGGATCGCAGCTTGAGGAAGGAGCCATCGCTCTCATCCGCCTCAACCGCCATCCACTCACCCAGTCCCACCTTGGCGTTGGACTGGTAGGCGGAAATGATGCCGCCATTGATCACGGTGGGATCAACACCCGCGGCGTCCATCAGCACCGCAACCAGCGATGTGGTGGTGGTCTTGCCATGCGTACCGCCAACAGCGACTGAGTATTTCAGGCGCATCAGCTCGGCCAGCATCTCGGCCCGGCGCACAACCGGGATCTTGGCCGAACGGGCCGCGACCAGTTCCGGATTGTCCGGCTTGATGGCCGAGGAGACGACGATGGCGCCGGCACCTTCCACATTCTCTCCGGCATGCCCGATGGCGATCCTGGCGCCTTTCTCACGCAGGCGCTCGACATTCGGATTGGCCTTGATGTCAGACCCCTGGACCTTGTAGCCCAGATTGAGCATCACCTCGGCAATACCGGACATGCCGATACCGCCAATACCGACAAAATGGACCGGCCCGACCGGAAAAGGCAAAGCGGCGAAATTCATACAACTGCTCCTGTCACCAGGCCATCCACGGCCTTGGCCAGCGCTTCAGCGGCATCCGGGCGCCCCAACGCCCGCGCTGCAGCCGCGCGTTCTTTCAGATCCTGCGGGTTCGACAGGCGGGATTCCAGCAATTCGCTCAGCCGTTCTGCAGTGAAGTCGGCTTCCGGCAGCACATCCACTGCCACAGCCTTGTAGAGACCTTCGGTATTGGCACTCTGGTGATCGTCAGCGGCGATGCCCAGCGGACAGAAAATCGCGGGGCGCCCCACGCCGGCGACTTCCGACACCGTTGAGGCCCCGGCCCGTCCAATCACGAAATGGGAATTGGCCAACAGCTCGCCCACATTCTTGAAGAAGGGCTCGCACTGGGCGTTCACGCCGGCCTTGCTGTAAGTCTCTCGCGCCATGTCGAGATTTTCTTCGCGTGTCTGTTGGACGACATCAAGGCGAGATTTGAGCTTTTCCGGGAGCATTGCGATCGCCGCCGGAACCGTCTCGGACAGGATGCGGGCGCCCAGACTTCCGCCCAGGACCAGCAGGTTGATCCGGCTGTCATCCGAGATTTCGGGATAACCGGCGGCTCGCGCGTCCACGATCGGCGCTCGCAGGGGATTGCCTGTCAGGATGTGGCGCTTGCGGGCCCGCTCGGGCAGGCGGTCGAGGCGTTCGAAACCGGACGCAATGAAACCCGCCTTGGACGCAAAGGTCCGATTGACGCGGCCCAGCACCGCATTCTGTTCGTGGATGCAAAACGGAATGCCTGCCGTTCGCGCAGCGGCAATGGCCGGAAAGGCTGGATAGCCGCCAAAGCCCGCGACAACATCCGGCTTCCAGGCCTTCACGATGGCCTGGGTTTCAGCCAGGCCGCGTGTCAGCTCGACGCCGGCCTTGAGCAGTTTCAAGGGGTTCTTGGTGAAGGGGCTGGCCGCGTGGATCTCGTCCACGGCCACGGCCGGGAAGTCCTCGGTGTGTTTCATGCCACGCGCATCGGTCACCAGACGGATCTGCCAGCCGCGCTTGATCAGCGCTTCGGCGGCCGCGCGCGCAGGAAACATGTGTCCGCCGGTTCCTCCGGCGGCGATCAGGCAACGTCTGGGTGTCATGCGGTGTAACGACTGGAGTATGCGCCGGGGCGACGACGGGTGAAGGCCAGCATGAGGCCGGCTCCGAAAGCGAGCGCGAGCATGGAGGATCCCCCGTAGGAAACGAAAGGCAAAGTCATGCCCTTTGGCGGGATCAGGTTCAAGTTCACAGCGATGTTGACCAGCGCCTGCAATCCGAATTGCAGGGCCAGGCCGGCGACCGCCAGCTGCGCGAAATGATCGGTCAGGCGCATCGCCTGACTCCAGGCGCGAGCCACAAGGATCGAAAACAGACCGATAATCGACAGCGAAGCGAGCAGGCCGAATTCCTCTGCCGCCACCGAGAAGATGAAATCCGTATGGGCGTCCGGCAGGAAGTGTTTCACCTCGCCCTCGCCGGGGCCAACGCCGGCAATACCACCCCGCGAAATGGCATCCATCGCGCGGTCAATCTGGTAGGTGTCACCGCTCTCCGGGTCGAGGAAACGTTCCACCCGGCTGGCGACATGCGGAAACATCATATAGGCAGCCCCCGATCCGGCGACGGCGAGGCCTCCCAGGCCAGCCACCCAGATCCAGGACAGGCCGGAGGCGAAGAACACGCCACCGAAACACAGGGTCAGGAGAACGGACTGGCCGAAATCCGGCTGGATCATCAACAGCCCGATCGAGACGAGAAAGATGGCGAAGGCAATAATCCGGCCGGGCACCGGAGCGCCGCGCTTTTCCTCGGCGAACAGCCAGGCGGCGGTCACGATCAGGGCGGGTTTCAGGAATTCGGACGGCTGCAGACCAAAACTGCCGATGCGGATCCACCGGGTCGCGCCTTTCACCTCGTGGCCGATGAAGGGCATCGCCACCATCAATACCAAGGCCCCCAGGAGCGCAATGGCCGCGAGGCGACGCGCGCCCGTGGGCGCCAGCGCGGAATTGGCCAGCAGGCCAATCAGCGACAGTGTTGCGAACACGCTCTGACGATAGAGAAAGAAGAAGGGATCCTCGATGCCCAGCCGGTCAGCGGCAGCGGGACTGGCAGCCATGGACAGCATCAGCCCGGTCGCGATCAGCGCGAGGACCACAAACAGCAATGTCCGATCGATACCGCGCCACCAGGAAATGGCCGCGCGGGGAGCCAGGGTTTTCAACCGGCGCCTCCAGCGGCGAGGGTTGTCGCCGATTGCTCGAGCACCAGGCGCGCAAACGCGTCGCCACGCTCTTCAAAACTCTTGAACTGGTCGAACGAGGCCGCTGCCGGCGAAAGCAGCACTACAGCTCCGGGTGACCCGGCTGTGTCTGCGCGCGCCGCGGTGAGTGCGCTGGCCAGGTCGCCGCATTTTTGCCAGCTGACCTTGCCGTCGAGCTCCGTCGCGAACTGGTCCTGCGCCTCTCCGATCAGATACGCCTTGCGGATACGGTGCAGCGACGGTTCAAGCACCTCGAGCCCGTCCTCCTTGGCGCGTCCGCCGGCAATCCAGTAGATATCATTATAGCAATTGATGGCCTGCAATGCGGCTTCCGCGTTGGTCGCCTTGCTGTCATTGACAAAGCGCACGCCGCCTTCATTGGCGACCAGTTCCTGACGGTGCGGCAGACCGCCGAAACTGGTGATGGCATCCGCCGCCGCGCGACCGCCGATACCCAGCATGCGCACGGCTGCAAGAGCGGCAGCGACATTCTGGGCATTGTGGCGTCCGGGCAGGGCCTGCGCCTTGGTCAAATCCACCAGCGGATGCGAGGCGCTGTCCAGTGCCTCATAGACCCGGTCACCCAGCGCGTAGACGCCGCGTGCGAAAACGCGCCCCGAGGACACGGGCACGACCTGCTCCTCACGGCGATGCTGGCGCAGGGTGGAGTAGTAGGCATTGGTCTCCTCGTCATCGATCCCGATCACGGCGATGCCCCGCGGGCCCTGCATGTCGAAGAGCCGTTTCTTGGCGGCGAAATACCCCTCAAAACCACCATGGCGGTCCAGGTGGTCCGGCGAGATATTGAGCAGGACCGCGACATCACACTCCAGCGTCTGTGTCAGATCGATCTGATAGCTCGACAGTTCGAGGACATAATAGGAGCCCGGGCGAGGCGGATCCTGTGCAAGGATTGCATCGCCGATATTGCCCGCCACGATCGCATTGCGACCGGTTTCGCGAAGAATGTGCCCGATCAGCGCGGAGGTCGTCGATTTCCCGTTTGTGCCGGTCACACCGATGATTTTCGGCCGCCGCTGCTCCGGCATTTCCGCCAGCGTCCGCGCGAACAGTTCGATATCGCCGATGACCGGCGCTCCGACCGACTGGGCCAGTTCCACCATGCGGTGGGGCTTGGGGTGCGTCAGCGGAATTCCCGGCGACAGAACCAGTGCGGCAATACCACCCCAGTCCCTGCGATTGAGATCGTCCAGCTGGATCCCAGCAGCCTCGGCGCTGGCACGCGCTGCTTCGCTATCATCCCAGGCCGAGACTTCGGCGCCTCCGGCTTCCAGCGCCCTGGCAGCCGCAATACCCGTGCGTCCCAATCCGAACACAGCCACGCGGCGGCCCTCATATGAATGGATCGGGATCATCTGGCAGCAGCTTACCTCAGTTTGAGCGTTGCAAGTCCGATTAATGCGAGAATGACCGCAATAATCCAGAAGCGGATGACGATGGTCGGCTCAGCCCAGCCCTTTTTCTCGAAGTGGTGATGGATGGGCGCCATGCGGAAAACGCGTTTCCCGGTCAGTTTGAAACTGGCCACCTGCACCATGACCGACACCATTTCCAGGACAAACAGGCCGCCAACGATCGCCAATACGATCTCGTGCTTGACGGCGATGGCGATGGCGCCGAGCGCGCCGCCGAGCGACAACGACCCGGTATCGCCCATGAAGATCATCGCCGGCGGGGCATTCCACCACAGGAAGCCCAGTCCTGCCCCGAGCAGCGCGCCACAGAAGACCAGCAACTCACTGGTACCCGGCGTATGGTGGACCTGCAGGTATTCCGCGAAATCGACCCGGCCGACCAGATAGGCGATCACGCCAAAGGTCGCCGCTGCAATCATGACCGGGACAATGGCCAATCCGTCCAGCCCGTCGGTCATGTTCACGGCATTGCCAGAGCCAACAATGACGATACAGCCAAAGACGTAGAACAATGGCCCGATATTGATCAGGAAATCCTTGAAGAAGGGGAAGGCGATGGATGTTTCGAGCCCGGCATCCATGCCATTGGCCCGCGCGACGCTGGTCGCCCACACCACGGCGATCGCCGCGATGGTGAATTCGAACAGGAGTTTGAACTTGCCACCAAAACCCGCCGTGCTCTGCTTGGTGACCTTCATGTAGTCATCGACAAAGCCGATCAGGCCGAAGCCGGCCGTCACGAAAATCACGATCCAGACATACTGGTTGGTCAGGTCCGACCATAACAGCGTGCCGACCATGACACCCAACAGGATCAGGAAACCGCCCATGGTCGGGGTGCCGGCCTTTTCCACCACGTGGCGCTGAATGCCTTCCTCGCGGATAGGCTGTCCCTTGCCCTGCTTGCGGCGCAGCCAGCTGATCATCGGCTTGCCGAACACGAAGGCGATCAACATCGCCGTCATCAAGGCTCCACCCGTTCTGAACGTGATATAGCGGAACAGGTTCGCCAGTTGCAGATCCTCTGCAAGCGGCGCGAACAACAGATAGAGCATTGGCGGTCAGGCCTCCGTCAGGTCGAATGCAGTGCCATCGGCCAGAACTGCGGCAATCTTATGGAGCCCGGAGCCGTTGGAGCCTTTCATCAGCACGACATCCCCCGATCGAAGCTCAGATTTTAGCGGCTCGAGCACCTCACTGGCGCTTTTCGCATAGCCCGCGCGCATCGGTGCGGGCAAGGCATCATGCAGGTGTTTCATCAACGCGCCGCAGGTGAACACCAGGTCGGTCTTCGCAGCGAGCAGCGGATCCGCCAGTTCAGCGTGCAGGCCCGGGCCGGACGCCCCCAGCTCCAGCATGTCCCCGAGCACGGCAATCCGCCGCCCCTCGCCCGCAGGGCGTGCGGCAGCAAGAGAGCTCATGGCAGCGCGCATGGAAACCGGGTTGGCGTTGTAGGCGTCGTCCAGCAAGGTCGCTTCGCCGCCATCGGGAAGCGCGATCTTGACGGCCCGACCACGCCCGGCCGCAGCGGCCACCTGGCTCAGTGCCTCGGCAACGTCGCGGGCATCCAGACCGGTTGCCGCCGCAGCGGCAAAGACCGCAGCGGTGTTCCACGCCCAGTGCTCACCGGACGCAGCCAGCCGGAATGGCACACGATTACCCATCACATTGATACGGCCGCGACTGCCGTCCAGTCCGGTCTCGAACTCCTCGATCCGCACCGCAGCATGCCTGGCGCGGCCAAATTCCAGCAGAAAGGCCGCAGACGAGTTGCGAGCATGTTGCGCGATACGATCACACAGCGGGTCATCTGCCGGAATAATCGCGACGCCATCGGGCTCCATGCCCTCGAAAATCTCGGACTTGGCGTCGGCAATGGCCTCGATCGAGCCAAGGTTTTCCAGATGGGCTTCACCGATGCGGGTAATCAGCGTGACATGGGGTTGCACGAGCGCGGACAGATCACGGATCTCACCGGCATGGTTCATCCCCATCTCGAACACGGCCCGTTCGGTGTTGGCGGGCATGCGGGCGAGCGTCAGCGGCACGCCCCAGTGATTATTGTAGGACTTCACGCTCCAATGGGCCGGCCCGGCCGCACGAAATACCGCGGCGATGGCCTCTTTCACGCTGGTCTTGCCAACACTGCCCGTCACGGCGACACGAATGCCGGAACAGCGATCGCGAGCAGCTGCACCCAGCGCCCGCAACGCGTCGAGACTGTCGGAGACGTTCAGATGTGCACCCGGCAGCCCCTCCGACCGTTCGACCAGCGCCGCCGCTGCGCCGCGCGCCATGGCATCGGGGACAAAATCATGTCCGTCGCGCACATCCCTCAAGGCAACAAAAAGATCGCCGGGACAAATGGAACGCGTGTCGATCGAGATGCCGGTGCAGGTCCAGTCATGCGCCCCCACCAGCTCACCGCCGGCAGCGGCGAGCGCCTGTTTCGCAGTCCACAGCGGATCAGACATGCTCGGCCTCCCTGTCCGCAAGCGCGTCCCGCGAGACGGCGCGATCATCAAAGGGATGAACCACGCCGGCTATGGTCTGGCCGGTTTCATGCCCCTTGCCCGCCACCAGCAGGCAGTCGCCTTCCCGCAGCAAGCCCACGCCGTGATTGATGGCAGCGCGCCGATCGGCAATCTCGATCCCGTCAGGGCAACCCTGCTTGATCGCGGCACGGATCAGGTCCGGGTCCTCGGATCGTGGATTATCATCGGTGATGATGGCGATGTCAGCCAGCTTCTGGGCGATCGCGCCCATCTTTGCACGCTTGTCCGGATCGCGGTCACCACCGCACCCGAAAACGACGATCACGCGACCCTTGGTGTGCGGGCGCGCCGCGCGCAGCAGCTTGTCCAGCCCGTCCGGTGTATGCGCATAATCGACCAGTACAGGCGCACCGTCGGCGGTTTCCCCGACCTTGTCGAGGCGACCGGGCACACCGTCCAACTGCGCCAGCGTGCCGTAGACAACGGCCGGTTCCACGCCACCCGTCAGGGTGATCGCCGCGGCCGCGAGCGCGTTGAGGATCTGGAACTCGCCGACAAGCGGGATATTCAGGCGGGTCTCCTCGCCCTTCCAGCGAAACACAACATCCTGGCTGGCAGCGCGCGGCGTGATCTCGCAAATCTGCATGTCTTCGCCACGCCACCCCATGGTCAGCACCTGCAGACCCCGTTCCCGGGCAAGCGATGCCAAGCGGTCACCCCACTCGCTGTCGGTGTTGATGATCGCCGGCCCGCCGACATCCATGAAATTCAGAAAGAGACGCGCCTTGGAGGCGAAATAGTCCTCAAAATCCGGGTGATAATCCAGATGGTCCTGCGTCAGATTGGTAAAGGCCGCCAGCGTGACGTTCACCGCCTCCATGCGGCGTTGCTTCAAGCCATGGCTGGAGGCTTCCATCGCCAGATGCGTGACACCATCACGGGCCAGCTCATCCAGCGAGCGATGAAGCGCAGCGGCATCCGGGGTGGTGTAGCCGGTCACTTCGGAGCTATTGCCCCGGGCCACACCCAGCGTGCCCAGGCTGGCGCCGTCCAGCCCCGCGGCCGTCCAGATCTGACGCACAAATTCGACGGTAGAACTTTTACCGTTTGTCCCTGTAATCGCTACGATATTGGCAGGCTGCGCCGGATAGAAAGCCGCAGCCATCCTGGCAAAGAGGGCAGGCGCATCGCTGGCCTGGATGACAGGGACGCCAAGCCCTTCGATCGGTCCGTCACTGACGATCGCAACGGCACCGGCAGCCTCGGCCTGCACCGCGAACGTGCTGCCATGCACCGTGACGCCCGGCAGTGCGGCGAACACCCACCCCGGCTCGACCTTGCGACTGTCCAGGGTCAATCCGGCGATCTCGATCTGATCAAAGCCCGGCTCAAGCGCTGAGGCTGGCAGCAGCTCGGCTAGTTTCACGGATAATCCTCCGGCATCAGCGCGGCACGAACCAGCGCAGCACGACTGTCATGATCTTCGTTTGAGCGTTCAACTCCGAGGATCGGCGCAATACGGGAGATGATCTCCCCCGTCGCCGGCGCAGCTGTCCATCCCCCTGTGGCGTAGCCATAGGTCGATTCATTGCCCTGCGGTTCGTCCAACAGCACCAGCACCGCATATTGCGGGTCGTCATAGGGGAACACGGCAGAGAAGGAGGAAATAAGGCGGCTGCTGTCATACCCGCCGCGATGCGGTTTTTCCGCCGTTCCGGTCTTGCCGGCGACGCGATAGCCCGCAGCCTCGGCGCTGCCACCGGTGCCATCCGTCACATTCTCGCGCATCAGCGCCAGCACATCGCGCGCCGTCTCGGAACTCATCACACGCTCACCGACAATCGTCTCGTTGGCAGCAACGGGCTGAAGCGTGGGCGGCACATAGATCCCGTCATTGGCAATGGCGGCGAAGGCGGCAATCGTGGCAATCGGGCTGACAGCAATGCCATGCCCGTAGGAGATGGTGGCGGTTTCGGTCTGCGCCCATTGGCGCGGCAGAAGCGGGTCCGCGCTCTCAATCAGTTCGATTGGGGCACGCTCAAGCAAGCGCAGGTCACCGAGGAAGCCGCGTTGAGCCTCCGACCCCGCCTCGAGCGCAATCAGTGAGGATCCGATATTCGACGAATGGGTGAAAACCTCGGACAGGGTCAGCCAGCGATCTTCGGCATGGTAATCATTGATCGTGTGACCACCCAGCTGCAACGGGTTGGACGCGTCATAGCCGCTCTCCAGCGTCGCAGTGCCGGTCTCCAGGGCCAGCGCAACCGTGAAGGCCTTGAAGGTCGAACCCATTTCATAGACGGATTGCGCAGAGCGGTTCAGACGCTCCCGCGCCTCGCTCTGCATGGGGCGATTGGGATCGAAATCCGGCAGCGAGACCATGCCGACGATTTCACCGGTTCGCACATTCATGACGATGCCGGAGGCCGCCAGCGCATCGAACTCGATCATGCTTGCGCGCAGGACTTCATCAAGATGGAACTGCACGGCCATATCAATCGACAGGGCCACCGGACGACCATCGCCCGAGGACAGGGCGGAATTGAAGGCGCGCTCCGCACCGGCAAGTCCTGCCAGGTCACGATCAGTGTAACCCACCACGTGGGACGCCAGGCGACCGCGCGGATAGACACGGCGTGGCTCCGTGCGGAACCCCACGCCGGGCAATCCGAGCGCGAACACGGCCTGGCGCTGTCTCGGGGTCAGATTGCGCTGGATCCAGACAAAGCGCCGGCGCGAGGACAGATCCCGGACCACACGCTCGACATCCAGCCCCGGCAACACGCCGGCCAGCGCCTCGGCGGTCTCGCCAGCGTCCCAGACCTGAGTCGGATCGGCATACAGGGAATGAGTTTCCAGCGTCGTCGCCAGCACCTGCCCCGTGCGATCGAAGATCTCGCCGCGATCAACAGCTGCTACCGTATTGCTGGCAACATTGCCAACATCGACCGGATTGGCGACCGCCATTTCGACCGAGCGCAAGGCCAGGAGACCAAATCCGACGGCCATGGCCAGCCCGAGGATCCTCAGGCGCGAGCGCGCCTGGTCCAGGGCCTGGGCCTCGTCACTTTCCAATCGCAGCAGGCGTGACACGTCCGCCGGCGCAGCCTCCGCCAGAGGCGGCAGCGCCGGATTGACTGTTTCCGTGGAAACAGGTCGACGGAACGGCCACAACTTCATCGATTGGGACCTCCTGCCGGTTCGGCATCCGCCAGCGCCAGCTCGCCACTGCCATTCGACAGCAGCAGGTCTTCGCGCAATCCCTCTTCTTCCACATCCGTCACGATCGGCAGGTCGTTGACCCCGATTTCCCGGCTCGGATCAAGCGGCTCGAGCCCCAGGTATCGCCGCGCCAGCGCGCGCAGCCGCTCCGGCTCTTCCAGGTGAGCAATCTCGACATTGAGAACATTGACCTGGCGTCGCTCTTCCGCGAGCTGCGCCTGGATCAGCTCGAGCCGTTCCTGGGAAGATTTGGCCTCGGTCTTGGCGATATAGAGCGCCACAGCCAGGGTCACCGCGACCAGGAGCGCAATTCCGTTCAGCAGGCGGATCATAGCGCAGCCTCCAGCTTGGAAAGCGGCACAACTCCGGGCATGACGAACTCCTCCTCCTGCCAGCTCGGCGCCTGGTTACGGACAGCGACACGCAGCTTTGCCGACCGGGAACGCGGGTTCTCCGACAATTCCTGTTCGCGCGCTGTCAGCGCCTTGCGGGTCTCCAGACCGAAGCTGGCTTGGGGGCCCTCGATCGCAACCGGGTTGTGGCGAGAACCACCGCCGCCCGCCAAACCCGAGCGGGCCCGCATGAACGTCTTAACCATGCGGTCTTCCAATGAATGGAATGTAACCACCACCAACCTCCCCATTGGCGCCAGCACGCGTTCTGCGGCACTCAATGCACGCGCAAGCTCACCGAGCTCGTCGTTCACAAAAATGCGCAAGGCCTGAAAGACCCGCGTTGCAGGATGAATTTTCAAATGTTTTCCGCCAATTGCGCGGGAAACAATGTCCGCCAACTGGTCCGTGGTCGTAATCGGGCTCTCGCCTCGCGCGCGAACGACGAATTGCGCAACCCGGCGCGATTTCCGCTCCTCGCCATACACATAAAATATGTCCGCAAGCTCACGCTCGCTCAGCCGGTTGATCGCATCACTGGCCGATGCCCCCTCACCCGACATACGCATGTCCAGAGGCCCCGGCTTGCTGAAGGAAAAGCCCCGTTCGGCCTGGTCGATCTGCATGGAGGAAACGCCGATATCAAGGACAACCCCGTCGACACAGTCCCGGCCGCTTGCGGCGACAGCGCGCTCGAGCTCGGAAAACGGCCCGGCGTGAAAGCTGAATCGCTCGCCGAACTCGTGGCGAAACGTCTCGACAGTCGGTGCAACATTCGGATCGCGGTCCACCGCAATCAGCGAGCAGTCGGCTGCCCCCAGGATTGCACGCGAATACCCGCCAGCACCGAACGTTCCATCCAGATGCGCCTCTCCGGCCTGCGGGCGCAAACCAGCCAACACCTCGTCCAGCATCACCGGATAATGACTCACGAGGCACCTCCCGGACGCGGCCCAAGCTTCAGCGCTCGCTTGTTGTCGCGGGCGAATGACTGGGCATTGGCCTTGTGCGCCTCGTAAACATCCGGCGACCAGATTTCGAACCGCGATCCGAGCCCCACAAATGTGGCCTTTCCGTCCAGTCCGGCGTGATCAATGAAATCCCGAGGCAGTGTCACACGGCCATTGGCGTCAAATGACAGCGGACGCGCTGCACCGAAGATGGCGCGCTCGAACGCGATCCGCGCATCGTCATAGGGATCCATGTCCTCGATCAGCGACTGGTAGCGCTCGAGCAGGGCCTGCCCGCCGCCTTCCAGGTAGGTGCCGTCGAAGGACGGCCAGACGATGATGCCATCAAACGCACCGCCACCGACCACCGCACGGAAATCCGCCGGCACGGACACCCGCCCCTTCGCATCTACGCCATTGATGGTGGTGGACAGAAACACGCCCGCCTACTCCCCAGCTAACCGCACGAACCGCCTCATGGTTAACGATGGGATAACATGGGATCAGATGGGAAACAATGACGAAAGGTTGGTTTTTGATGGATTAACGCGCCCTTTAACCAATGCCCGCCGAACAAAGATGGAACATTAAGTTAATATCCACAGGCACTCGGAAATTTCCGGGTCAGTCGCCCCTTGAAAGCGGAACAAAAAGAGAGAATGCGTGCATAAATATTGAGCAGCGCTCGACTTGCACGTTTACGATTAACTATTTGCGAAAAGCTAAAGTCAGGCGGCCTGTAAGCCGGGTTCTGTTTCCCCTCTCGGGGCGACGATCATTCATCTGCGTTCCGCCTTGCGACGAAACTGGTGCGACCTACCCGGATGACACGTGGAAACACGCGTGCAGCTCGCAGCTGCCCTCATCCCTATTCGGTCTTGCTCCAGGTGGGGCTTGCCGTGCCCCCTTCCTTACGGTCGGGGCGGTGCGCTCTTACCGCACCCTTTCACCCTTACCCTCGTCGGCCGGAGCCTCGAAGGGCGGTCTGCTCTCTGCTGCGCTTTCCCTGGGGTTTCCCCCGCCGGGCGCTACCCGGCACCTTGTTTCCATGGAGCCCGGACTTTCCTCGATCACGCCGTTTCCGGACTTGTGACCGCGACCGCCCAGCCGCCTGACAGCGCGCTTAGAGCGCATCCGACTCAGAATGGCAAGCCGGCCCGGATTCAACCGTACAGGTTCTAGAATATACACACACAGCGGGCCCTCTGGTTAGGTTACGAAACCGCCATGTGACGTTCCTGCAACAGAATGCGGATTTTGTATCCAATCGCAGAAGACTGTCGGAAATATTACAGTTTGCTCATTGACGATCACGGAGGTGTGAGCCAGCGTGTACTTGCGCTTGGGGAAGCGCTGAAAAGGGAAGGAACGAGTTACAGACACATCGCACGACTGTTCGGGCAATACTGTCCAAGTTGTGTAGGTGCCTGTGCTTAAGGCGGCCGGAAACGCAGAACCGGATTTCTTTCCTTTGTGTCTAATCGCAACGGATGGCGCGCGCTGTCCTGGAGGGATGTATAGCAGAATATTCCACCGATCATTTGGAACGGGCCTTCCGGGGCGCTTTCACGACTGATCGACCAGGTCGCGCGCAACATTCGAAAATTGAAATAGCCGGGATTTCTAGAGTCCTGGTGAGCCCCAGGAGTGAAGTCACGAGCACCCAACGGGCGAATTACCTCCCTCCGAGGTAGCGAAGAGACGGTGGTGTAAACCACCGTCTCTTTTGCGTTCGGGTCTCCCTCGACAACGCGGGGAGGATCACTACATCAAGAGAATGATACCGGGATGGCGCCGCCTTCGCGGCAAGCATGGGCGAGACATCAGCGGCGCATGGGCGTAACGACCAGCCCGATTGCAGGATCCGGGGTTTCTAGAGTCCCGGCTAGTCTCCAGGAGTGAAGTCACGAGCACCCACGAGACGCTTTGCCCGAAAGGGCAATGGGGGGCGGTGAAGGCATTCACCGCCCCTTTTCTTGTGGGACAAGTACCCGTCGCTAACCGGAGGAGGCCGGCCCATGCACCTGCGCCGCAGCGCGGATCAGCGCGGCCGTCTCGGCATCAACCCGACCATCGATACAGGCCTGGCGATGGCGCCGCTGGAAGGCCGTGACGACCGCGGCCTCCGGCGCGTCCGGATCGTATCCTGCCCGCGTCAGATCCGCTCGCGGATCCGCGCTTTGCGCTGTACCGGAAAGCCTTTGTGCGCAGCCGGCGGCCTCGAGGCGCCACCACGGGAAATGCTCCCCGGGATCGTCCTTGCGCTCAACCGCGATATCGGAATGTCCGATGACGCGATCGGGCGAAATCCCGTGCGCCTGCATCAAGCCGTTCACCAGCTTGATGACGGAATCGATCTGCACGTCCGGATAGGGTGGCAATCCGAAATCATGACCGCCATTGACGATCTCGATGCCGATCGAGGCG
>JAYZXG010000027.1:0-3332 GCA_036141435.1 Pseudomonadota bacterium
ATATAATCGACCAGGGTGCTCACCGGTATGTCGAAATGCTGCACGCCCGATCGTTTGGGTTTCGGCGCTGTGTACGTCGTCCAGTCACAGGCCCACGCCTTGGCCCGCGCCTGCTCCAGGCTCAGGCGAGACTTGGCCGTGCGCGCAGCCAGTCGCCGCTCGCGGATCTTTGCCAGATCCGCTTTCACATCTGCCGCATAGGCCTCGCGCCTGTCTGAAAGCAGTGTCGAGACAACGCCCACCGCCCGGCTGGCATCCAGCACGTGCACAACAGGAGCCACATCGATGGTCGGGTCGATCTTCACCGCGGTGTGCGCCGGGCTGGTCGTGGCCCCACCGATCAGCAGCGGGATATCGATTTTCTGACGCTCCATCTCGGAGGCCACAAACACCATCTCGTCCAGAGAGGGTGTGATAAGACCGGACAGGCCGATGACATCGGCCTCCTCGTCGAGCGCCGTCTCCAGGATCTTCTCGCACGGCACCATCACGCCCAGGTCGACCACTTCATAGCCGTTACACTGGAGCACAACGCCGACGATATTCTTGCCGATATCGTGCACATCGCCCTTCACCGTCGCCATGACGACCTTGCCCGCCGAGCGGGACGCCTGGCCGCTTTCAGCCTTCTCCTTCTCCATGAAAGGGATGAGATGCGCGACGGCCTGTTTCATGACCCGCGCCGACTTCACCACCTGTGGCAGGAACATCTTGCCCTCGCCAAACAGATCTCCGACGACATTCATGCCGTCCATCAGCGGGCCTTCGATCACATGCAGAGGTCGTTCGAAGGACAGCCGTGCCTCCTCCGTATCCTCGATGATGAATTCATTGATGCCATGCACCAGCGCGTGTTTCAGTCGCAGCCCGACATCCTGCTCGCGCCAGGACAGGTCGCGCGTCATCTCTGCACCCTTGCCCTGCCCGCGATATTTCTCGGCCGCCTCCAGCAGCCGGTCCGTGGCGTCATCACGGCGATTGAGGATGACATCCTCGACCAGCTCGCGCAGCTCCGGATCGATATCATCATAGATATCCAGCTGCCCCGCATTGACGATGCCCATATTCATGCCGGCACGCACCGCATGATACAGGAAGACCGAGTGCATCGCCCGCCGCACCGGCTCATTGCCGCGGAAGGAAAAGGAGATGTTCGAAAGACCGCCGGAGACGTGGCAACCAGGCAATTCGCTGCGAATTCGACGGGTCGCCTCGATGAAGGCGACGGCATAGTCATTGTGCTCCTCGATGCCGGTGGCGACAGCGAAGATATTCGGATCGAAGATGATGTCCTCGGGCGGGAAGCCGACCGTGTCCACCAGCAGTCGGTAGGCGCGCTGGCAAATCTCGAACTTGCGCCCGGCACTCTCCGCCTGCCCGGTTTCGTCAAACGCCATAACGACAACCGCCGCGCCGTAGGACAGGCAGGCGCGGGCCTGCTCCAGGAATGGCCCCTCACCTTCCTTCAGGCTGATCGAATTGACCACGGCCTTGCCCTGCACGTTCTGCAGACCGGCCTCGATGACCTCCCATTTCGAGCTGTCCACCATGACCGGGACGCGCGCGACATCAGGTTCGCCGGCGATCATGCGCAGGAAGGTGGTCATGGCCTCGACACTGTCGAGCAGACCCTCGTCCATGTTCACATCGATGATCTGGGCACCGTTCTCGACTTGCTGGCGCGCGACGGAGACAGCTTCCGCGTAATCGCCCTCTGTGATCAGGCGACGGAACCGGGCCGAGCCGGTTACATTGGTCCGCTCGCCGATATTGACGAAGGTGGAGACGGGTAAGGTCATCGTCGTTTCACTCAGGCCGATAGTTCGAACGGTTCAAGGCCGGACAGCCGCATACTCGCCGAGGCTGGCCGGATCTGGCGAGGTGTCGCTGCGCTGGCCTGGCGCGCGATTTCAGCGATGTGGGCGGGCGTGGTGCCGCAACACCCACCGACAATATTGACAAGACCCGACTGCGCCCAGTCTGCAAGATGGCCCGCCGTCTCGTGCGGCTGCTCGTCATACTCGCCCATATCATTGGGCAGACCCGCATTGGGATAGGCGATCACACGGGTATCAGCGACCCGGGAAATCTCGGCGATGTACTGACGCATGTCGGCAGCGCCCAGGGCACAGTTCAGCCCGATTGCCCAGGGCTTGGCATGGCGGACCGAATACCAGAAGGCCTCGGCCGTCTGCCCGGAAAGCGTGCGACCGGAGCGGTCGGTAATGGTTCCGGAGATGATGATCGGGATGGCCTGCCCGCTCTCCTCGCGAAGATCCAGCAGCGCCTTTATCGCGGCCTTGGCATTCAGCGTGTCGAAAATCGTCTCCACAAGGAAGAAGTCGACATAGGGCTGCATCGCGCGCGCCTGTTCCAGATAGGCGTCACGGACCCGGACAAAATCGGTATCCCGAAAGCCCGGATCGTTGACATCCGGGGAAATCGACAGGGTCTTGTTCGTCGGACCTATGGCTCCGGCCACGCCCTTCGCCACTCCGGTTTCACGGGCAGAAGCATCGGCAGCCTCGCGCGCCAGTCGTGCGCCCTCCCGCGCAATCTCTTCGGCCAGCTCTTCCATCTGGTAATCGGCCTGGGCAATGCGCGTGGCGGAAAAGGTATTGGTCTCGATGATGTCGGCACCGGCCGCAAAATAGGCGGCGTGAATTGCGCGCACGGCATCGGGCGCTGTCAGATTGAGCACATCGTTATTGCCCTGGATCGGTACGGGCCAGTCAGCAAAGCGTTCGGCCCGGTATCCGCGCTCATCGAGCCGCAGATCCTGGATCTGGGTGCCCATGGCGCCGTCCAGGATCAGCACCCGGTCCAGGCCAATCCGTGCGAGTTCGTCGGCGCGGCTCATGCGGATGCCTCCCGGGATACGGCCGGTTGAGGGCGCACCCCCAGCAAGCGGCAGGTGGACAAGGCGAGCTCGGCCCGGTTGAGCGTGTAGAAATGAAAACCGTCGACGCCACCTTCAGACAGCTTCTCGACCAGGTTGGCCGCGACGTGCGCCGTCACCAGCTGACGCGTGGAGGCATCGTCCTCGAGGCCTTCATACAATTCATGCAACCAGGCGGGCAGCGTGGTTCCGCACAGTCCCGCGATGCGTTTCAGACCGACAAAGTTCGGCTGCAACATGATGCCGGGAATGATCGGTACGGTGATGCCAGCGCGAACCGCTTCATCCCGGAAGCGGAAGAAGACATCCGGATAGAAGAAGAACTGGGTAATCGCCCGGGTCGCCCCCGCATCGATCTTGGCTTTCAGCAAATCAAAGTCATGTCGCTGGCTCGGGCTTTCAGGGTGTTTTTCCGGATAGCAACCCACAGAGA
>JAYZXG010000028.1:0-2687 GCA_036141435.1 Pseudomonadota bacterium
CCCAGTACCGCACCAATGGCGTCGTCCGAAACCTGGACGAATGGTATGAGGCGTTCAACGTCAGCGCGGATCACGCGCTTTACCTGCCGCCGGAAGAGCGTGTGAAGATCTGGTAGATCGGCTCTGAAGCCCAGGAAAAGCCCGGTAGCGACCGCTGCCGGGCTTTTTCGTGTGCAAACCTCACGGATGCGTAAGTTGCACGAAACAAACGAAGCACTAGGTTAGCCCCAAGCCCATTTCGATAGTTCCATTTTGGGGGAGGCTAAAATGAGAAAACTGCTTCTGGCCGGAGCCAGCATTGCGATGCTTGCTGCTTGTACACCGGCAACCGATTCCACTGATACCACAGACAATTCTGCCGCAACCGGCACCGATGTCGCACGGGTCTCCAATGTTGGTGATCCGTCCGCCGGTGATCCGCGCCTCGGCAGCTGGGGGATCGAATACGAATATGTTGATGACAGCGTCCATCCGGGCGATGACTTCAACCGCTATGTCAATGGCGGCTGGCTTGACCAGACCGAGATGCCGCAGGGTTTCTCCCGCTTCGGTGCCTTCACCGAGCTGTTCCTGCTGTCCGAGGAGCGCATTGACGGCATCATCGCTGAATCCCGTGCGGCTGACGCTGCAGCGGGCACGCCGCAACAGCAGATCGGCGACCTCTACGCATCCTTCATGGACCAGGACACGCTGACCGCGCGCGGTTTCGACCCGGTCCGTCCGATGCTGGACACGATCGCTTCCGCCAGCACGCATGACGACATCGCGAACCTGATGGGTCAGCCGGGTACGGCCACCATTTTCGGTTCCTTCGTCGGCCGCGACCAGGGCGACCCGAACCGTTACATCGTCTCCTTCAGCCAGTCCGGTCTCGGACTGCCGACGCGTGACTATTACCTGGAAGACACCGAGCGCTACCAGGGCTTCCGCGAGGCGTATCTCGAATACATCGCTGATGTCTTCGGCTTCATCGGCATGGATAACGGCGCCGAGCGCGCGCAGCGCATCCTGGATCTGGAAACCCAGTTTGCCCAGGTTCACTGGACGCGCCAGGACAGCCGTGACCGCACACGCACCTATAACCTGATGACCACGGAAGAGCTGGCTGCCAGCGCGCCGGGCTTCAACTGGACGACATTCATGGACGCCCTGGACTATGCGGACCAGACCGAAGTCGTCATCCGCCAGGACACGGCGATCCAGTCGCTGGCAACCCTGTTCAGCGAAGTCCCGGTCGAGACCTGGCAGGACTGGCTGACCTATCGCTATGTCAATTCCAACAGCGGTCGTCTGACGCCGGAATTCTATGAGCGTTCGTTCGACTTCTTCAGCCGCACCCTGTCCGGCGTTGAGGCGCCGCGCGACCTGGAAGCCCGTGGCATCCAGTATGTGAACGGTTCCATGGGCATGGCCCTGGGCCAGATCTATGTCGAACGCTTCTTCCCGCCGGAGTACAAGGAACAGATGGAAGTCCTCGTGGACTATCTGGGCCGCGCCCTGCGCGAGCGTCTCGAGACGCTGGACTGGATGGACGAAGAGACCCGCGAAGGCGCGATCTACAAGTTCGAGAACTTCACGCCGAAAATCGGTTATCCGGACCAGTGGCCGGATTATTCCAGCGTGGAAATCCGTGCGGACGACCTGTTCGGCAATGCCGAGCGTATCGCTGCCTGGGCCCGCGCTGACAGCCGCGCCCGCCTGCGTGGCCCGATCCGCGAATGGGAATGGGGCATGTCTCCGCAGACCGTGAACGCTTACTACTCACCCTCCGCCAATGAGATCGTCTTCCCGGCGGCGATCCTGCAGGGCCCGTTCTTCGACCCGTATGCAGACCCGGCCGTAAACTTCGGCGGCATCGGTGCCGTGATCGGTCACGAAATGGGCCACGGTTTCGACGACCAGGGCTCCCGCTCTGACGGTGATGGCGTGCTGCGCGACTGGTGGACGGCGGAAAGCCGCGCCAATTTCGACGGCATGACCGATCGTCTGGCTGCCCAGTACAGCGAGTTCTCCCCGATCGAGGGTGAGTTCGTGAACGGGCGCCTGTCCCTGGGCGAGAATATCGGTGATGTGGGCGGCCTCTCCATGGCCTTCCGCGCTTACCAGCTCTACCTGGCCGACCATGGCGGTGAAGCTCCGGTGCTCGACGGCTATACCGGCAACCAGCGCTTCTACATGGCCTGGGCCCAGGTCTGGCGGAACCTCTACACCGAGCAGGCGCTGGTTCAGCAGCTGCGTCGGGGCCCGCACTCGCCGGCCCAGTACCGCATCAATGGTGCCCTGCGGAACCAGGACGGCTGGTACGAGGCGTTCGGCATCACGGCCGAACATGACCTCTACCTGCCGCCGGAAGAGCGCGTCTCGATCTGGTAATCCGGACTGACGGCATGATCAGGGGCCTGGCAGAACGATCTGCCGGGCCCTTTTTCATTGCGGACTTGTTATCGATGCTCGACAGCACAAGGCTTGCCCCGGCGGATTAAAACCGGTCAAATCCGCGACGAGGAAAAACGGGGGAGATCCGCAAAACCAGCACCCGACTGGCCGAGACCGCACAGGCGGCCCGTTCGGTCACGACCGTGTCTGTCTTGCTGCCCCTCCGCGTCATGCAAACAGGAGCCTGAACATGGCTGAAAGCCAGAGCCCTGCACCCAAGAAAAACGCGTTCACGCGTTTTCTCGACAGTG
>JAYZXG010000029.1:0-2565 GCA_036141435.1 Pseudomonadota bacterium
GGCAGCAAGCAGACGGCGCATGGACAGCGACACTCCGGTTAAACGCAACAGACACGAAACAAGCGCATCGAAATGGCCGTTTCAAGGCAGGGTTAACCGGAATTTACCGTCAGGAGATTGCCGGGAAGTTATCGGTGTGAACCGAATTTCTTCCAGCTGTCCGGTGATTTCAGTTCCGGACCGCCGGGCATCAGCGGGCGTTCCGGATATCCGCCCATCGAGACCGTGCGATCATACAGCGTGACGGCACAGGCGACCGAGACATTGACGCAGAACTTGGTCGGGATTTTCACGATGTGGGCACAACGTTCCTGCATCTCTTCCGTCAGCGATCCACGCTCGCGTCCGAACACATAGGCCGCGCATTTGGGATGGCGGAAGCTGGGGAGTTCGACGGCATCATCCGTCAGCTCGATCCCGACCAGCTGGCAATTGGACGGCAACAGCATGTCATCCAGCCCGTCCCAGCCATAATAGGGCAAATGGTCCATGGATTTGGACGTGTCCGCGTCATTGATCTCGCGCACCCGATGGTGGGCGTTGACCGAAAAGGCGAAGCTGGCGCCAAAGGCGTGGGCGGTACGCAGGATGGCACCGAGATTCATCGGTTTGGAAATGCCTTCCGCGCCTACGGCAAAATATCCGCGCATGGAGAAACCCTAGTCGACCGCGACACGAATTTCGCCGGCGGTGTTGACGACCGCGCGTTTCATGCCGGGAGAATTGAAAATATCGACGACTGTGCCGTCACGTCCCACAGCGATAATACCGCCTTCACCGCCCAGCTTGCCAACAGCATCTACAGTGGCGCGCGTGGCGTTGGTGACGCTGGCGCCGCCGAACTCGATACGGGCCGCGAGGTCCTTGGCGGCGGCCAGCCGCATGAAGAACTCGCCCTGGCCGGTACAGGAGATGGCGACCTGCTCATCCGCCCAGGTGCCCGACCCGATGATTGGACAATCGCCGACCCGGCCTTCCAGCTTGTTCAGCGTTCCGCCCGTCGAGGTGGCCGCAGCCAGTCGTCCGCGGCTGTCCAGGGCGACGGCGCCGACGGTCCCGGTGGGAAATTCGCGATCATCCGGCTCGGCGGCCGGGACATAGTAGTCATTGACGCTTTCCACGCGCTCGAAGGCGCCCTGGCTGGCAAAATTCACCGCGCCCATGCCGGCGACCATGACATGCGGGGTCTTTTCCATGACGGCGCGCGCAACCCGCACGGGGCTGACGAAACCGGTCAGGGTGGCGACAGAACCGGCCGCGCGGGTCGCGCCGTCCATGATCGCAGCGTCAAGCTCATATCGACCGGCGGCGTTCGGCGAGGCGCCCTTGCCCGCAACATACAGGCCGGAGGCTTCCAGGTCCTCGACCATGGCCGTGACCACATCGATCGCCCGGCCACCGGACTGCAGCATGTTGCGACCGCGCTCGGCCAGCGCCGCGAGATGGCTGCGGACGGCTGCGTAGTCATGATCGCCTAGAACGCCGGCGCCACCATGGATGGCCAGAGCTGTCGGAGAGGTCATGTCATGGGCTCCTCATGCCTGAATGAATGCGCGCCTCTAGCATTACGTGCAGGGAAAGCGAACCAAATTTTACCTGCGCCGAGGTGACGCATATATCCATATTCGAATTGTGGTTAAATGGGCGGGTCGCGCGAGAGGGGTTTGCCTCGTCTATCCCGGAGATCAGATCCCCTGCGTGTCGACAGGTAAAGACCGCCACGGCCCCCTTGTCACGGGTCGTGCGAACCGTGGGGCCCGGCAGCTTCCCCAGTCTGTCCGGCCCGACCCCGATGACGCGCGGCCTGGACGCAGGTCGCGCGTTTTCTTTTCGCCGGTGACGCGTTATGTCCCATGGATAAACTCAACGTCGAGGGGATGACATCCAATGAAACTTGACTCTTCCATCGCCGCCATTGTGACCGGCGGTGCTTCCGGTTTGGGCGAAGGTACGGCACGCCGTCTGGCGGCTGAAGGCGCGAAAGTCGCCATTTTTGACATGAACGTCGAGCGCGGCGAACAGGTCGCCAGCGAAATTGGCGGCGTCTTCTGTCACGTCAATGTGGCGGACGAGGACAGCGTCAATGCGGGCTTTGAAAAGGCGCGTGCTGCCCACGGACAGGAACGTGTCCTGGTCAATTGCGCCGGTATCGGTGCCGCTGAAAAGACCGCCCGCCGCTCCGGGTCAACCGGTGAAGTCTCCGCCCACGACATGGGCCGCTTCACCCGCGTCATCTCCATCAACCTGATCGGCTCTTTCATGTGTGCGGCCAAGTCCGCCGAAGGCATGATGGGCCTCGACCCGCTGGACGGTTCCGGCCGCGGCGTCATCATCCACACTGCATCGGTTGCCGCGCAGGACGGCCAGATTGGCCAGGTCGCCTATTCCGCGTCCAAGGGCGGTATCTATGGCATGACCCTGCCAATGGCCCGCGATCTCGCCAAGGAAGGCATTCGTGTGAACACGATCCTGCCGGGCTTCTTTGAAACGCCGATTTATCAGCAGATGCCGCCGGAAGTGAAAGTGAACCTGGCGGCTCACCTGCAATTCCCGCAGCGTTTCGGT